>JBDSDI010000097.1:0-2516 GCA_039920645.1 Bdellovibrionota bacterium
CACACTCGGATAGGGAGCTCTTCGCGCTTATTCAAAGTTTCAAGGGTTCGGTTTCGGCTGAGCACGGCATCGGGCTTCTTAAGAAGAAAGCCCTGCCCTTCTCGCGCACGTCGACCGAACGCAAAATCTTCTCGGTTATCAAGAGCGCTTTTGATCCTCAGGGCCTTCTCAACCCCGGAAAAATTATCGACTGAGTCCCCGCTCTGGCGTCAAAAGAACCTCTCAAGCCCCGCTCTAAAGAGACCGAGAACAGAGGATGGCATTATCCTCAAAGATTTTTTCTTGTCTCTTGGTCATGGGTTTTACGTCGCACAGCGCCGGGGCTGCATCCTCCCCCCGGTTTGTCGTCAGCGATTACGACGATACCCTGAAAATTTCGAATTCTCAGAATAAAGCCGCCGTTGCGTGGAACGCATTCTTCCAACAACACCTCTACGCGGGAATGGCGGAGCTCATGCAAGCCTGGAATAAAGGAGAATCATCCCCGAAGATCGCGGTAGTTTCGAATTCTCCTCGCGCCATCGCCTTTGAAGTGCGTAACAACCTGAGCCAAAAGCATGTGCCTTTCGACACACTTCTGCTCAGATCAGGATCGACGTCCGGCTTCAACCATAAATTGCAGGCTATTGCCGCAACCCTCCCTCAGGGCGCCAATGGCGTCCTCCTTATAGGTGACGACACCGAAGAAGATCCCGAGATCTATGCGGAAGCGATCAAGCGCTTCGTTCTGCCGAGCAACACCACGATCTATATTCACAGTGTCCGTGGCCGACACGATCTTCCCCGTGGGCAAGTGCCTTATGTCACCGCTTTCGACATTGCACAACGAGAGTTTGTGGCAGGCCGATTGAGCGCCGAAGCGACCTTGACGATCGGCGAAGCCATTCTCGACGCCGACGACAAATACGTCGTTCCGAATTTTGCATTTTGTCCCGAGGGAAAACGTACCGAATGCGAGACCCATGACGCCGCTGTGAATCGCAGCTGCCAGCGCATCGCGGCCCACGTGCAAGATATCTGCAGCCGTAGAACACGACGCTAGAGCGTTATGAAAGATCCTCTCGAAGGTCTAACTCTAGAAGCGATTCTGAGAGAGCTCGTCGAACATTACGGTTGGGACGAACTCGGCCGCATGATTACCATCAACTGTTTTCTCGTCGACCCAAGCGTTTCTTCGAGCCTGAAATTTTTGAGACGAACTCCGTGGGCTCGCAGCAAGGTTGAGGACCTTTACCGTCACTACCTTACAACTCGGCAATAGATGTTGGGTCAACTCAGCAGACCATAAGCCCCGCGTGGTCATGACTCTATACCCAAACAGCCCCCCAGAACCCGCTTTTAGCTGGCACGGGCATTGCTGTATCCATGTCGTCTCGAATGATTCAAAAAGGAGTTCCTATTATGAGCAAAAAAATCCCTACCCTCACGGGCCTCGGTCTTCTTCTCATCGCCAGTGCCTGCAGCGATAAAATTGCGCAACACAATCCCATCGATTCGCGTGTGCAAGAAAGTCCTGAGCGTCTCGCGAATGCTCAGATGCGAGATGTTCTCGACAAACTCGTATCGCTGGATGCTAGAGCGATCGAAACTCTTACTCCTGCAGAAGCGCGTCTTCAGCCCACGCCGGCTGATGCCGCCACAGCAGTCGCTCAAGACAAAAATATTGTCATCGATAAAAAGTACAATCTCAAGTCGGTGAAAGACCTGAGCATCTCGGGAGCGGCTGGAAAAATTCCTGCGCGCTTTTATATGCCGAATCAGTCCGGAACGCTTCCCATTGTTCTTTATTTCCATGGTGGAGGCTTCGTGCTTGCGAGTAAGGACGTCTACGATGCGGCCCCTCGTCGTATCGCGCAAGAACTCGGCGCGATCGTAATTTCCGTCGATTATCGTCTAGCTCCCGAACATAAGTTTCCCGCCGCTCATGACGATGCCTATGCCGCTTATCTTTGGGTTATCAAGAACGCCACGTCATTCAACGGTGACGCCACAAAAATCGCGGTTGCAGGCGAAAGTGCCGGTGCGAATTTGGCGATCAACGTTTCTATCCGTGCACGCAATGAGGGCAAACAGATGCCCTTGCACCAACTTCTCGTCTATCCTGTTGCCGGAAACGACTTAAACACTCGTTCGTATCTTCAGTTTATGAATGCCAAGCCTTTAAACAGAGCGACAATGGCGTGGTTCTTTAAGTACACCTTAAAAACTCCGGAACAGGCAAGCGATTCCCGCCTCAATTTGATTGCAGCTGACTTGCGTGACTTGCCACCCACGACTCTTATCACCGCGGAAATCGATCCCTTGAATAGCGAAGGTCGCAAGCTGGGCAGTCAGCTCGCCGCTGCTGGGAACTCCGTTAAGTGGCGCGACTACAAAGGTGTGACGCATGAATTCTTTGGCATGGCCGCCGTGATCGACGAAGCCAAAGATGCCCAAGACTGGTCGATCGAGCGCATCAAAGCCGACCTTTTCTAAACCATCCCACACAACTCTTGCCCGTAAAAAGACACGATCCG
>JBDSDI010000098.1:0-4334 GCA_039920645.1 Bdellovibrionota bacterium
GGCGTGTACTGAACTTGCGCGTCTTTGCCTTCGGTTGCAGCTCCGCCGTTCGCAGCGCCGCCGCCAAAGCCTCCGGCCCCAAAGCCCGCAGCACCACCAGCGCCAGATGCTCCGCCGCTTCCGCCACCGGCAGATGCGGTTTTCGCACCCGAACCTGATCCGCCGCCGCCTAAAGTTCCGCCCATCGCTGCGGCGTTTGCGGATTTTGAGGGATCGTTGGTGATCTTCTTGTCGGCGGCGACTTTGTCGGCATTAGGGTCGGCCGCTTTGGGATTGTCGCCGATGATCGGATCGGGAGTCGGCACCGCTATCGTTCCGCCCTTGGTGCCATTCGTAGCGACGCATTCGCCCGACGAATTCTCGGTGAATCCTTTTTCACACGTGCTCTTCTTACAAACTTTGGTCACGGCGTCGTATTGGTAATCGGTTTCGCACAATGAAGAAAGAGAGACGCAAACACCCTTTTCGTTGCGCGTTTTGGTTTTGTCTTCGGTCTTGCCATCGGCGGCATAGCAGGTGTGGTCTGGGGTATTCACGATACAAAGACCAGCCGCGTTCTTGGTGGTATTCACGGGACACGCTTCGGCGAGAGGTCCTGCAGGAGTCGTAGGGGTGGTGGTATCGTCTGGCTTGTCGCCTTTTTTGTCGCCCGGCTTGTCGTCTTTTTTGCCTCCGAAAAGAGCCATCGCGCCCGCGCCGAGTGCGGCACCGGCGGCGAGCATGCCGAGGGGGCCTGCGACTTTTTTCAAACCGTCCATGATGCTTTTGCTATCAGCCACGGATTGGGTGCAGTCGGTTTGAATCTTGGCAGGCTTAGGATCTTTTTTATAACCCGTCTGACAAGCAGCAGCTTGTTGAGCGGCCGTAGCAAGAATCGCTTCGGCCCATGCCGATGATTGAGCATGGGTTTGGCAATTTGAGGAAGCGGTCATGGCGGCTGCAGCGGGACTTTCAGAACCTGCAGTCGTGGCAGCACCCGTCGATGCGCTTCCCGTGCCCGCAGAGGCGACACTCGCACTTCTTGCGGCAACGTTAGCTTTCATGCTTTCAGCTGTTGAGAGTTCACCTTTTGCAGCTTCGTATTCGGTATCTTTGTATTTCCAGCACATTCCGAAGGCGTTTTGGAATTCGGTATATGTCGCAAGGTAAGCCGTTTGCCCGGAGGAGCAGTACGCGCCCGCTTGCGTAGCAGTCTTCTGAGCAGTTTCGCAGTCCGCATTCGCGGCTAATGCGACAGGGTATGGCATCAGAATGCCGAAGCTGAGGATCATTGCAGTCAATCGAAGATACGTCTTGCCCATAGGTAGACTCCCTTTCCATTTAGTGTAGCAAGAGCGTATCGGTCGCCGCATGAATATATGATTAAGATTCAATAGCTTAATGAGATCTTTATATTGGCGTTGACCCTATGATTGAGATGAGTTATGCGGTGAGTCATGAATCGTCGCCTCTTAGCCGCCGTGTTCTTAGTAGTCTCCACTCCCAGCTGGGCAGCCTGCCAGGCCACTCTTCGAAGCTTTAAAATCTATGACGCAAAAGGTGCCTACCTGGGCCTCGGCCAGGTCCACGAATACAAGCCCGAAGGCGAGCCCCGCCCCGGCCGCGTGCTGGTCCTTCCCACCACGAACGGCGAAAACACGATTGACCGCCTCTACGCCCGCGAGATGTGCCGCACGGGTTACAGCACTCAGGGCCTCATCTCGTGGCCCGAATCCAAATTCGACTTCCTCGATCCCCGTATGCACAACGATTTTTTGAAGCGCGTGCGCTATGCCGTGAAGGCTCTGCTCGGAAGAAGCCAAGCTCCCGTGGCGCTCATCGGCACGAGCCTGGGCGGCATCGCTGGTTCAAGCCTCATCGCAGTCAAACCCCGCATTCGCGTCGCAGTCCTGATCGCGACCGGCGCCCATATCAACGAGATCATCTCGGTGAGCGATCACCCCAAAGCCGTTGAGCAAACCGAGGGGAGCATGAAGCGCTACCATCTCAAAACGCACGAAGACTTTGCGGAATTCCTTGGCCGTTACGTCAACCAAGACCCCTCCGATCTGCTCCCCCGCGCCGAGCATCTGCCCGACACGCTTCACTTCCTGACGACGCTCGATACGACCGTGCCCACGAAGAACCAAAAAGAACTCATTGCGCTCTTCCCGAACCCGACGGTAATTCAGATTCGAGCCAATCACTTTTACGGGATCATCGAGACCTCGGCCCGCTACGGCAAGACCATCCGTAACTTCATCGTGTCGCACATGCCCGAGCCCGGCGACGACGATTAAGGTCAAACGCAGCGCAGCTAAGCTCTTTCGCGCCCCAAAATTGAAGTTTGTGCGGTGAAACTCCGAAACGGGGAGCATGAGCTCTTCCGCGAAACTGACCGAACTGGTCGAAAAACTGCGCGACATCCCCACCCTGTCTGTAGTCGTCCAGCGCGTGATGGAACTCGTCAATAATCCGAAAACGAGCGCACAGCAAATCGCCGAAGTCCTGAAGCGCGACCAAGTCCTCACCGCAAAGGTGCTTCGGCTCGTGAACTCGAGCTTCTACAACCTCAGCACCGAAGTCACCGACGTGAGCCGCGCGCTCGCGTTTCTTGGGTTCAATTCGATCTCCATGCTCGTGCTCGGCACGAGCGTTTTCTCGAGCTTCGAGATCAAAGCCGCTCCCTACTTCAACGTCCTCGAATTCTGGCGCCACTCGCTCGCCTCGGCCATCGCCGCCGAGATGATCGCCAAGCACCTCAAAAGCGCGAAGCCCGAAGACGCATTCACCTGTGGTCTCCTTCACGACATCGGCAAGATCGCGCTTTTCAAAGTCTCGCCTGACGACCTCAAACTCGTCGTCAACAAAGCAAAGCTCGAAAACAAAAGCTTCCTCGATGCCGAAACCGAACTCGAGCTTCCCGGTCACACCGTGATCGGTGAACGCCTTGCCGATAAATGGCAGCTGCCGATCGTGATCCGCAAAACGATTCGCTACCACCACCGCGACATCGAAAACATGGAAAGCATCTATCCGCAGATGAAACCCGTGATCATGATGGCGACCTTAGGCGATATCATGGCCAAGCGTTTTTCGATCGGCGAATCGGGCGACAACATGCGCCCGGAATATCCACCGAACTATCTTAAATTTTTGAATCTCAGCGAGACGGCCCTTAAAGAACTCGAGACAAAAATGGAAGTCGAGATGGAACGCGCGTCATCCTTCCTTTCAGCCTCGCTCAATCACTGAGCGCGCCGCTGGGACGCTTAAAATAAAGATCCCGTTAACACGTCAGGGTGGCGTGGACATTACCCGATAAGAACACGTGAACCCGAGTGCGCTTTTTCAGGCCTTTTTCGAAGAATCCAGCGACGCGTTGTTAGCCGTGCGTCTGCGCGACTCGAGCATCTTTCGCACCAACAAAACGCTTACCGCGCTCTTTGGCGTTTCGCGCGAAGAGATCGAAGGCGAGCGTCTCACGGTTCTGCAGAGCTCGATCCCATCGGGTTTCGAGCGCGAGCGCTCGCTCTCCTTCGAGGTCGTGGAGAACGAGGGTTACTACAACGACATTCTCATCGTAACAAAATCGGGCGAGCCCCGTTTCGCCTCCGTTCGTGTCAGACATCTGAGTGTGGATAACGAACGCTATGCGCTCGTCGTCCTTTCCGACGATACCGAGCGCCAGCTCATGATGCGCGATCTCGTCGCCAAGCACCAGTCGATGGAACTCGCCTACCAAGAGCTTGAGCGCGTGCACCAACAACTGAAGCAAACCCAAGAAAAAATGGCGCAGGCATCGAAGCTTGTCGCGCTCGGCGAACTGGCAGCCGGCATGAGCCATGAGCTCAATCAACCGCTCACGGGTATTCGCGGCTTCGCGCAGGAACTGCACGACATCGTGACGACCGAGAAAAAACCTAAGCGCAGCCAACTCGCGGAACTGAGTTACGACGTGATTCAGAATGCGGATAAGATGGCCGAACTGCTCTCGCACCTGAGAGACTTCGCGCGCAAAGAGAAAAACCATTTCGAAAGCTCGCACGACGAAGCCGCCGAATCCGTGGGCGTGCACGCCGTCACCAAGAACGTGTTGAAGCTTCTGCAAAAACAATTCGACGACCGCAACATCGTGGTCGACATGAAGGTCGTGCCCGAATCGCTGGCCGTGCTCGCGCACATGCACCCGATGGAGCAGGTTCTCATCAACCTTTTCACCAACAGCCGCGACGCGATCATCGAAAAGCGTGAGACGCAGCCGGGTCTCACGGGTCACATTTCCTTTGAGGCCCGTATCGAAAAGAACATGGTCTGCATCCGTATCCGCGACAACGGACCCGGCGTTCCGCCGA
>JBDSDI010000099.1:0-6972 GCA_039920645.1 Bdellovibrionota bacterium
ATGATCTCAAGGTCTCCGGGCCACAACTTCCTTAGCTCCCACGCACTTTCCAAGGGACAGACGACGTCGTAGCGGCCGTGCACAATCACTCCGGGAATCTCGCCAATGCGTCCGACGTTCTCGAGAATCCAGTTAGGAGAATCGAGGAACGCGTTGTTATTGAAGTAGTGGCACTCAATGCGCGCGAAAGGCAGCGCTTTCGAAGCTTCGGTGAAGGTCTCGATGTCTTTCGGATCGGTCACGAGGCGAGAGAGCGTCGCTTCCCAAATCGACCACGCTCGCGCGGCTTCGAGCTGCTCGCTTTGATTGTTCGAGATCAGGCGCTCGTAGTAGGCACTGACAAGATCGCCGCGTTCGTCCATCGGAATCGGAGCGACGTAATTCTCCCATGCGTCCGGGAAAAGATGATGCGCGCCGAATTGGTAGAACCAATAGATTTCTTTCGGACGGCAGAGAAAAATTCCGCGAAGCACGAGCGCTTTGACGCGTTCGGGATGCTTGATCGTATAGATCAGAGCAAGAGTGCTGCCCCACGATCCGCCGAAAACCAGCCAACGGTCGATCTTAAGACGCTCGCGGAGGCGTTCGATATCCGCGACGAGATCCCAGGTCGTATTGTGTGCGAGTTCGGCGAAAGGCAGACTGCGTCCGCATCCGCGTTGATCGAAGAGAACGATGCGGTAGGTTTTGGGATCAAAGTAGCGACGATGGCCTTCGTCACAGCCACCGCCCGGGCCACCGTGGAGAAAAACCACAGGTTTGCCCTGGGGGTTGCCGCACTCTTCGAAATAGATTTGATGGCCATTGCCTACGTCCAAGGTTCCGTGGTTGTAGGGTTCGATGTCGGGATATTTTTCGCGCAGAGGCATTTCGAAAAAAGCTTAGGTCGTGTCGCCTTCCAAGGCAACGGCGTCGCGCGGCGCAAAAAAAAGGACCCTCCCCTGGGTAAAAGGGGAGGGTCCATGGCTCCGGGAGCTCGGAGCCGCTAGACGTCGACGGCGCGGCTTACAAAGCGCGGGCCGCGTAACGGCGTTCGAAAACGGCATTCCACGCAAGACGCTTGAGTTCGAGCGGATGGACATACTTCGGAATGAACTCGTCCACGCCCGATCTGAAAGCGGCTTCGATGGCGTCGCTGTCGCATTGATTGCTGAGCATCACAATGGCCGTATGCTCGTACTCTTCATTGGAGCGAATAAGACGGCAGAGCTTCAAACAGAGCTCGTCGTCGCCCCAATAGGACTGGTCCAGCACGATCAAGTCGAAAGGCTCATGCTTCACTTCGATGCTGCGAAAAGCTTCCGAGAAGTTCTCCGCGATTTGGATATCTTCAAAGCCGAGATCTTTGAACATATGTTCGTAAGTATCGCGATTTTGCGGCGATCCTTCCAACAGCAGCGCTCGCATCGGGATGAACTCGAACGAAGGCTGCCGTGCCTGGTGAGATACATGAGAACGATAATGATTCACGTCCATTGGATTCACTTGAGTTTGCATATGATTCTCTCTTCCCTTTTCCTATTCCCTACACCTCATTATGCAGACGGCCCTCGAAGAAGCAGTGGAGGAAGGATGGAGATTTCTCCATTCCCGGAATTTTATGCAAGCTACTGTATTTATTTAGAATTAAGGCGTAATTTTTCGATTTCGTCGACGAGTGGAATATGACCCTGCGTGCCGGAAAGCGCATTGATGAGGGGCAGAGCCGTCGGACTCGTGATGTTGATTTCGGTGACCTTGTCGCCGATGAAATCGAGACCGATTAAATGGAGTCCGAACTGCTTCAGATCTTTCGCAACGACGTGCGCAACGTCGCGGTGAAATTGCGTGAGTTCGAAATAGACGCCACTGCCGCCCTGATGCAAATTTGCGAGGCGCGAGCCCGACTTCGGCACGCGCAACACGCATCCGAGAATCACGCCATTCATGACAAGAACGCGCAGGTCGCCCGATTCTTGAATGGCCTTCAGAAAAGGTTGCACGACTACGGTCGGCTTTCGCGCCTCCCAGAAGTTTTTCAGTGCGGATTCGGGGGCGTCGGGTTTGTGAAACTCGATGCCGATCCCGGAACACTCGTTGTGCGGTTTGCAGACGGCTTCGGTCTCGCAAGAGCGGACGGCTGTGACGAATTCCTCGTAGGAATTGCAAACGTAGGTCACCGCTCCGAAGTCGGGATAGCGCAGCGGCAGAAGGTGTTCGTGCTGCTGCCAAATTTGATCGGGATTGTTGATCTGCACGACACGTTTGGGCAGATGCGCCAGATGTTTGCAGGTCTTGATGAAAAACTCGTCGACGGGAGGATCTTTGCGGTTGAGGACGACGTCATATTCTTCGAAGGCGTTCACGATGCGTTTCGGAGCGAGCCCGATGAAGCAGGGATCGGCGTTATCGGCGAAGAGAATATTCTGCACCGGAAGATTGCGCAGAAACGTGTCGGAGTCTTGGTCGAGATTGGTTTGAAAAAGATCGCAGTAGTCGACGTCGAATCCGCGCTTAAGAAGTTCGTGTGCCATGAGAAGACTCGTGTCGAACTGTGGCTGGATAGTGCGAACGGGATCGCCCGTGATGAGATAGCGCGGAGTTTTCATTTCTTAAAACCTTCGAGGGCGAGCTTAGAACTCTCGATCGGTGCGTGCAACACGAACGCAGACTTCAGTAAGTCATCTCGCGAGCTTTTTTATTGTCTCTGAGAACCCCAGCCTCCGGGAGGCACTGCGATTACGCCCGATAGATAGGATTCTCCTTCGAGAAGTCCCCATTCGGTGAAGGGACGAATTTCGATGTTGGTCGGATCGGTCGGTCCTCGCGTGCTATGCGATTCGATGACGTTGCCTTGCGAGCCCAGAAACACGTGGTAGCCGCCGTTGGCAATACCTACGAAGAGCGGCGCTTCCTGCAGTTTCTTCAAGGCCTCGGTCTGAGGAGTGGTCTGATAAGGATTAGTCGGACGATAGTCGAGTAGCGTCGTGTCAATCGGCACGCCGTCGAAGCGCTCGCCGTCGTGGAGCTTCACGCCCGCAAGATAGTTGTGACCCTTCTTCACTTCCGAAGCGGTCCAGATATGGTGATCGGGCGGTTTGGAAGCGTGCGCAACTTCTTGGGTGGGGTTCTTCGCGTCGGGATTCCAGTACACCGTCGTCCATCCGTCCTTTTTCAATTCCTGGAGGAGGAAGTTACCGTCGCCGTCGTTTGCGCGCACGATAGCGTCGATCTCGGCCCAGCGTTCGGACTTGCCGGCGTTCTTGTAGCCTTCGGCGAGATTGTTCAATACGAATCCAACACAGCTTGTTTCACGCGGGGTAGGAGCCGCTGAGCCCGGCTTGCGGTTCCAAGAAATATAGGAGGCCTTTTGGGCGTCCGTCATTTTAGCGAAATCCGACTTTGGCCCGTACATGAGTCCGATACCGGAGTTCTGAACGGCATTGAAATGGTCTTCCATCGTCTTGTTGACAGATTCGAGGGTTCCGTTCACGACGGGCTTCCATTCGGGTGCGATATTGTTCTTCGGAGGAGGCATCGAGACTTCGCCGAGGCGTCCGTCGGTGGAATGGGCGCCATTGAATTCGTAGGATCTTATGACCGCCATGCCCTTCTTGAAAGGAACGCCGTTCGGCTCTGCGCCCTTTTGGGCCATAGCATGGGGAGTGATCAACGCGACGGCCCCGATATCGACCTCTTGTAAGGGTTTGCCAGCGGCATGATAGTAAACGTGGTCCGCAGAGTTGATCGGTGAGATGCTGACGACGTCGTAGGCAGAAAGAGTGCGTACGACTTTGGCGCGGTCATGATCGAGCGCACCTTCGCGAACGTGGGTCATTGCGGTCGCGACTTCTTGGGCGTCCTGGTTCTGCAGGACACGATTCGTATTGATATTCTTGAAGAGCGCGTTGAAATTCGTTCCGCGAGTCGCGTAGTCGGACATGAGCTGAGCGGCATGATCGGGGTTGTCGCTAACGCGGTAACAGAGTCGCTTGCTCTTCGTATAGAACGTTCCTTGAGGAACATTGTATTCGACCGGGCGATCCAAATTGAGCCAAACATAGCGTCCGTCGGGAGCGCTCTGAACAACGAGAGATTGGAGAGGTCCCGCGCCGCAATCGGACGTTTTGTCGTAAAGCATATACTCAAGAAAAGCGGAGGTGCCTTTCCATGAGGGATTGTTCGCGTAAACAGGATTTGCCTTCAAGCCTTCGTAGAATTTGCAGACTTGTTGAACTGAGATATCTCCGCGACCGTTGGCGAGCAGAGGTGCGCTGGTGGCGAGCGAAGCGATTTTTTGCAAGACGTCGAGGGGCGATGCCGGATCGAATGCCATAACAAGCGTTTTCATTTTAGCGTCGCGATCAGCGGTCCCGTCCTCGAGAATACCGGCCGCGCGGGCTGCATCTTCGATGGCTTTCGCGGCGTGCTGCGCGAAAGCGGGTGGCACGGCGATGAAGAGCGACAGGGTCGAGGCCATAAGACGGCCCCCTACGGTCCTGGCAAAACGCTGCATATCGAGTAGTTCCCCCGACTCGGATTCTAACAAATTCGACTTCCCGCTTCCCGGAAATTCGGTTTCTTAACGCGAACTTAATACCGGGCATTGGCGCGGGTTCGAGACTTGGACTTTCTTGGGCTATGAGAAGAGGGACCATGTTTCAGAATGCTATCGTCTGGACCCCCGCAAAGGACGCGGCCGATGTCTCGCAGATGGCAGTCTTCGAACGTCTTTTCGAGAAGGCTCTAGCGCGAACGACACGTTTCAGCGATTTCGAAGAGTTTTGCGACGCCTCGATCACGCACAAAGACGAATTCTGGACTTTAGCTTTGCGCCAACTCGGCGTGAGCTTCGATGGCGATATCTCGCCGGCTTTTGTGCCGGGCACGGAATTTTTTGATGCGAAATGGTTCACGAAACTGCGCCTGAGCTACGCCGAAAATCTCGTCGGTGGGATGCCGGAAGAGGGAGCAGTTCTTGTCGCTCTTACGGAACGTCCCGAGATTCGTCGCGAGTGGACGAAAGCGGAATGCATTGCGGCGATTGCGGCTCTTCAAAATCTTTTGAGACAATCGGGCATCGTTGCGGGCGACCGTGTTGCAGCAGTTCTACCGAACTGTCCTGAAACCGTGCTCGCGATGCTGGCGGTGAACGGACTCGGAGCGATCTGGTCCTCGTGTTCTCCCGATTTCGGCGAACAGGGCATCCTCGACCGCTTCCAGCAGATCGATGCGAAGTTTCTCTTCTTGGCGCAGGATACGATCTACAACGGCAAGCTCTTCGATCTCTCGGAAAAAAACAGGGGCGTTCTCGCCAAGCTTCCGAGCGTAAAAAACCATCATGTCTTCCGGACCCTTTCGACGCGCAGCTCGGAGGCGTTGAACCTCAGGTTCCTCAAAGACGCGCAGCCCGAATTCGTTCGTCTTCCCTTCGAGCATCCCCTTTTCATCATGTTCTCTTCGGGCACCACGGGCGCTCCGAAATGTATCGTGCATGGAGCGGGCGGCTCGCTCTTGCAGCTTATCAAAGAACACAAACTCCACTGCGATATCCGTCCCGGAGAAAAGGTTCTCTATTACACGACCTGCGGTTGGATGATGTGGAATTGGCTCGCGACGTCTTTGGCTTCGGGAGCGCGCGTTTACTGCTACGAGGGATCGCCGGCGGCCCCGGAGCCCGATTCGCTCTGGAGACTCATCGACGCCGAGAAGATCGAAGTTTTCGGGACCTCGGCGAAGTTCATCGGATCCTGCCGCACGCTGGGACTCAAACTCGATGAGGGGGTCGCTTTCGAAAAACTAAGACTCGTTCTCTCGACGGGCTCCGCTCTCTTGCCTGAGGATTTTGATTACTTCTACTCGAGCGTTCAGAGAAAAGATAAACCTCTCCAACTCGCTTCTATCGCCGGCGGAACCGACATCATCTCCTGTTTCATGCTCGCTAATCCGCTCAAGCCGGTTCGGCGCGGCGAGATCCAAAGCCGCGGTTTGGGAATGGACGTTCAGGCGTTCGACGAGAACGGCCAGGCCGTCCGCGATGAGCAAGGCGAACTCGTATGCGCGACGCCGTTCCCTTCGATGCCCGTAGGTTTTTGGAAAGACGACGATCGTTCGCGCTATCGCAAATCATATTTCTCCACCTATCGCGGTGTCTGGCATCATGGTGACTACGTCATCGTAACTTCAGAAGGTGGCATCGTCATTCTCGGTCGATCGGACGCAACGCTCAATCCGGGCGGTGTCCGGATCGGGACGGCGGAGATCTATCGCCAGGTCGAGACTCATCCCTTGGTCGCCGACAGTCTCGCGGTTGGGCGCAAGACCGAAGACGACGAAGAGATCGTGCTCTTCGTGAAGCTCAAGGATCCATCGCAGACTCTTGACGATGAGTTGCGCTCACAAATTAGAAAACGTATCCGCGAGGGCGCATCGCCCCGACATGTTCCCAAAGAAATCTATTCCGTCGCGGAAATTCCCTACACCGTCAGTGGAAAAAAAGTCGAAATCGCCGTCAAACGTATTCTTCAGGGCCAAGACCCAGGTAACCGGGAAGCGCTCGCCAACCCCGCATCACTCGATCTCTACACGTCATTTAGGAGGATTCCATGAACAAAGAGAAATTCATCATCGTAACAGGCGCCACGCGCGGTCTCGGACTCGGCTGCGTTGAGAGCCTTCTTTCCAAGGGGCATCGCGTTCTCGCAACGGGTCGCGATTCCGCAAAAGTGCGCGAACGTATTCCCGCGAAACTTGGTGAGAAACTTCTCACGGAAGACCTCGACGTCTCCTCCTTCGAGAGCCTGACGAATTTCGAAACGAAACTCGCAAAGATCACGGACCGCATTGATGTGCTCATCAACAATGCCGGCATCTTCGTGGATCAGTATGGCGGCGCGACGCTGGCCACGCCGGTCGAAGATCTTGAAAAAACCTTGAAGACGAACGTGATGGGTCCTTACCGCCTGTCGCAAATTCTCATCCCCTTCTTGAAGC
>JBDSDI010000100.1:0-5238 GCA_039920645.1 Bdellovibrionota bacterium
GCCACGAAGGTCGAGCTTTTACTTCGCAAGGGCATCGAGCTCGAACTGAAGGGCAGTATTCTCGTCACGCCCGAAGGCGTGAACGTGATGCTCGCCGGAACGCCCGACGCCGTCTGGGAGATGCACCGTTACCTCGGAGAGGTCGATGCCGGTTTGAAGGAAATCGACTTCAAGCAGAGTTGGTCGCAGAGCGTTCCGTTCCGTCGCTATCTCGTCAAAGAAAAGAGCGAGGTCATCAAGCTCGGTCTTCCCGAGATCCAGCCCTTGCACGAGAAGGGCGCGGCGATCACGCCCGAAAATCTCAAATCCTGGTACGACGAGAAGCGCGAATTCACGATTCTCGACACGCGCAACGACTACGAAGTCCGTATCGGCACTTTCCAGAATGCGGTCGACATGCGCCTCAAAAATTTCGTCGATTTCCCGGAAAAGCTCAAAAAGCTTCCTGCTGAAGCCAAGAAAAAACCGCTCGTCATGTTCTGCACCGGCGGCGTGCGCTGCGAACGCGCCTCGCTCGTGGCCGAGCGCCAAGGTTTCGAGGAAGTCTACCAACTCGAAGGCGGCATCTTGCGCTACTTCGAAAAAGTGGGCGGCGCGCACTACGAAGGCGATTGTTTCGTATTCGACTACCGTGTCGCGCTCACGCCCGAGCTCAAAGAATCCCAAGCGGTGCTCTGTTTCGCGTGCGGCGAACCTCTTAGCGTCGAAGATCAGAAGTCCGATCACTACGAGCCGCTCGTGAGCTGTCCTTACTGCATCGAACGCGTGTCGGGCTCGACCACGAAATAACCGAGTCCGATGTCGCGAGTTCTGGCCTCGTCGCTTCTCAAACGCGCACCGACGAGGATATCGCCGACGGTATTCACTTGCGGCGACATGAAGATCACGCCGCCGTAGTCGCCGGATACGCCCACCAACGCCGGCCCTTGATCGGTCTTCATGCGATCGTTCTCGCGGATGACCGGAAAGAGCGCGCCGTTCGCGTCCACGCGCCAGACTCCTTCGAGACCTTCTATGTCGGTCGCGCGGAACGCGATATCGCCGCGCGGATTCATGGAGACGTGGAAGGCTGAGAAGGTGCGGATACGC
Source organism: Bdellovibrionota bacterium (assembly GCA_039920645.1). Taxonomy (GTDB): domain Bacteria; phylum Bdellovibrionota; class UBA2428; order UBA2428; family UBA2428; genus CAMCVE01. The sequence continues at coordinate 1,090 of JBDSDI010000100.1, forward strand.
GAGCGCGTTTCCTCGACGAGAATTTTCGGAGCGCCGGCCATACTTTTGAGGACGAGCGCGCGATGGCCGTTCTTGAGGCGTACGATCCATGCGATGTCGCCGTTCGCGTTGAGAGCACCCGTGTTGTCGAAGCCGGTGAAGGGTGAAGTTGCATCGAGATCGGCGTCTTGCAGGAGGCTCGTCACGACGGCCGGCGAGTGCCTCAGATCGATCAGAAGAATTTCGTCACCTTGTGACTCGTCAATTTGTCCGGCGGTACCGTGCCGCACCTTGAGTGCGAGCAAACCGTTCGGCTGCGCGATCTGCGAGAAGAGGTAGGAGTAGGAACTCTTCGGGTTCCGAGCCGAGCTACTAAGGAGTTCTTGGATCTGACCGTTTTGCACGACGGAAAGTCCCTGGGTCGCATCGTCCTTGACGTCGCGCACGACGACGTTACCTTCGGAAGAAACGACTTGAGGTGCGGCGGTAAAGACGTATTTTTTATCGAAGAAACTACGGCGAAGAGTTTTGAAATCGTGGGAGAGCGTCATCACGCCTTCGGAAAAGTATCCATAGTTCACTTGCTCGAACACGAAGTCGCCGGAGGTAGGATTGACCGATGCACCCGAAGGAAAACTTCCGTTGGGCATGAAGGCGGCATCGAGTCCGCTGTCTTTCGAAAAACGCAAAAGTCCACTGCGCTCCTCACGCGCGTAGTAAAGAAACTTGGCGACGATGTCTTGATTGTCGAGAAAGAGGGCATCGTCGAGGCCGAAATAAGTTCCCGATGGCAGATTCAGCGAGGCGCCCGCATCCGCGCGCAGGCGGATCGCGGGGACTTTGTAGCCTTCGGGTTTGACATAGGCACTCGTGGCGAAACTCGGAAACGAGAGTGCAAATGAGGCGAGAACGATCGTTTTGAAGAACATGCCTTCGTTATAAGACGAAATGCGCCTCCTGCAAAAGCTGGGGCGCATTATGAAGGAAATTTAAGAGCCCTTAGCAGGAAGCGACGGACTGCTTGGCGAGCGAGGCGTGTTCGTTCACGTTCGACTCGGATTTTGCGATCTTGTTCTTCCAGGGAAGGGCGGAATCGGGCGGCAGTTTCACTTTACGAACAAGTCCGATCGATTGCAGGGTCGAGATGATCATCCATGAAACGTCGATCTCCCACCAGCGCAGGCCGTGGCGCGCGGAGGTTGGGAAAGCGTGGTGCGTGTTGTGCCAGCCTTCGCCCATAGCGAGAAGACCGACCCACCAGTTGTTGGTGGCTTGTTCATGTTCAAAGTGTCGGTAGCCCCAGAGGTGCGATGCAGAGTTCACGAACCAGGTGACGTGCCAAAGGACGATTTGCTTCACGCAGAAGGCCCAGAGGAAAAAAGTCCAGCCCCCGAAGAAGAGCATGAGTGCACCTAGAGCGACGATGATGTGGAAGCTGTACGTATCGATCCACGCGAGGAAAGGGTCCTTCATGATGTCAGGAGCGTAAGTCTTGTGCATGCCTTCCTTGAACCAGGCGGGACGTTTTTGGAACATCCATCCCATGTGCGCATGCCAGAATCCTTTGTGGATATTGTGGGGGTCAAGTTCAGTGTCCGAAACGGCGTGGTGCAGGCGGTGCTCCGCGATCCAGTCGACGGGGCCGTTCTGAAGAGCGGTGACGCCGAGAAACGCGAAGAAGCGCTCGACACCTTTGTGAGCCTGGAAAGATTTATGCGTGAGCAAGCGATGGTACCCGACGGTGATGCCGAGCACGCCCATCAGATAGAAGGCCACGAAACCGATGAAATTCGTCCAGCTGAAGTGGAAGAGGGCGATGCCCGCTCCGACGTGAAGAGCTGCGACGAGCATCATGACAAACCAGTCCGCCTGTCCGGGAAGCTGTTTCTTGGCTGTTTCGATCTTGAAGGGTGTGCTGCTCATGCTTATTCAGAATCGCAGTGGGCCACTGTCCAGACAAGATGGTGCGTGTAAGACCTTTGTAAGAGCACGGCATAATATAAGGGTCTCGTTAAGAAGCTGCCAAAAAACTTACGCTAGGCAGCGACTTTAGGGATCAAAACGGTAGCCGATGCCGCGCACCGTGATGAAGTGCTTCGGAGAGTCGGGATCTTTCTCGAAATTCTTGCGGACGCGGCTGATGAAAAAGTCCACGGTTCTCGTCTTCGGAAGCCACTGAAATCCCCAGACGTCTTTCAGAAGATCGTCGCGACTCAGCGTTTCGCCGGGTTGGGTGAGGAACTTCTCGAGAAGTTTGAATTCAAGTTGGGTGACGTTGATCCAGCCATTCGGGCCAAGCACTTTCTGTGTGTTGACGTCCATTTTCCAAAGTTTTTTTTCTTCCTGGAAGGGGGGGGCGACGGTAGGGCCGAGTTTCGCAGCGGCTGATGCGAGTGGATAACGACGCGATAGGGCGCGGATGCGGGCGTGAAGCTCGTCGACACTGAAGGGTTTCGGGAGATAGTCGTCGGCACCGGAGTCGAGCCCGGCGACGCGCTCTTCGATCTGTCCGCGCGCCGAGAGAATGATGATGAGTGGAAGAGGTTGGGTACTCGTAGCGCGCAATTCCTCGCAGAGGCTCAGTCCGTCGCCGTCGGGCAGCATGCGATCGAGCAAAATCAGATCCGGCAGTTCTTTTTGGACTTCGAGACGCGCGCCCGCGAGCGTGGTCGCGAAACGCGCAGGCAGTTGAAGATGTTTCAGTGCGACGCTCAGCGTGCGCGCGAACTGGGCTTCGTCTTCGACAACGAGGACGTCCTTGAAAAGCAGATCGGCACTCATCGCGCAGTTTCCTTTTTCTTGAAGCGACCGGAGAGAACAAAGCGTGCGCCTTTGTCGGGTCCGGCGCTGGCGGCGCGAAGTTCGAGATTCATGGCCTGGCTCGCGCTCTTGGCCAAATGCAGGCCAAGTCCCGTGCCCGGAATCGCATGATCGCTGCGGTGTTTGAGTCGCTGGAAACGATTGAAGATCTTAGTGGCTTCGTCGGGAGCGAAGCCGAGTCCGTCGTCTTTAAAACTGAGGTCCCAGGCATCGTCGAGCACGCGCGTGCGAATGCTCATCGTCAGCGGTCTTGAACCCGAGAACTTTCTCGCGTTGTCGATGAGATTGCCCGTGATGAGCGCAAGTAGCGAAACGTCGAGAGTCGCGACGCCGACGAGCGGATCACCGATGCGTACCAGCTTCGCGTCCATCGGGAGCATCCGTTTCCATTTCTCCATCGATTTGTGCAGCCAGGCTTCGAGATCGACGTCCGCAAAATCGGGCTTGTCGTGAAATTGTTCCCAGCGCGAGGCCGTCAGCAAACGCTCGATCTCTTCGCGCAGGCGTCTCAGTTCCGTGTCGTGCGTTTGCCAAAGCGTGCTGCGGTCGTCGTCGGGCAGAGCCGTCCCTTTTTTGAGAAGGCTCGCGCTCAGTTCGAGACTCGCGAGCGGCGTTTTAAGTTCATGGGTCATGTTGGCGAGGAAATCCCTTTGGAGTTGGTTGAGTTTCATCTCTCGAAGGATCTTCGCGAAGAAAAGCGCGAAGAGAACGATGAGCGTCGAAAATCCAAGAGTTCCGAGAATAGCGCTGAGCCACGGGGCTTCTTGCGAGCGTGAGGTCCACTGATCCTTTGCGAGAAGAATCATGCGATTGTAGTGTTGGACGAGGACCCAGTTCCACGAGGTCATGAGGACGGCAATGATGACCATGACCGAAACAAAGAGCAGGATCCAGGGCCAGCGCTTGCGATGGACGGTCATGCGCTCGTTCTAGGTCCTGGTAGCGAGCCTAGCAAGTTATCTCGCGCGAGAATGAAGTCGGGCTTTGCGGTGCGGATGGGTGTTCTGCGAGATGACGGTCTTCTTGTCGAAAACGTCCTCGAAGAAGAGACTCGCAAGCATCGACGAGCGGATGGTCCAGTATTTTTTGTGGACGGTTACGATGCCGATAGCGAGACGGAGATCGTTGTGCGCCGCATAGCCCACGAACCAGTCGGTACGGCCGGCTACGCTTTGCCCGTCGAGCGAGCCAGTTTTGCCGCCAACGCGGAAATCGTCTTCGTTGGCGAGGCCGCGGAAAGGTTTGCGTGAGGTTCCGTGCGTGACGACTTCTTGCATCAGCAACTGCATCTGGCGAGCGGAGTAGCTGACCATGACAGTGTTCAGTGGCTTAGGAGTAGTTTCGTAAAGC
>JBDSDI010000101.1:0-3822 GCA_039920645.1 Bdellovibrionota bacterium
GCCATTCTTTGCGGCCGAGAATGAGGTCCTGCATTTCGATAAGAGATTGCAAGCCCGTCTGAAGAGTTTCGAGATACGAGTCGAGCAAGTGTGCGTAGATACGACAATCGAGAGTCTTGGAGAGCGCCGAAACGTGTTTGGCGTAGCTTTCTTTTTCTTGGAAAAAGAATTCAAATTGTAGGTAGCTGCGAAGTTCCAGGGTTTCTTCGAAGAAGGAATTTTCCTTGGGCGAACAGAGTCCCGCGATGGCGAGATCCAAAAGGCTGTGGATAGCGGTGTTCTTGTAATAGAAAACGGCGAGGCGTTGTTTTTCGGTAACTGAGTAGCCGATGCCGCCCGCGCCGGAATAGAATTTCTCTACGAGCTTGTCATCGACGAGACGAACGATTGCGCGGCGGCAAGCATGAATAAAGTTCGCTTCGAGTTCGGGCGTGAGCGGAAGTCCGAGTTTCTTGAGATCAGTTTCGAACTTGCGAAGGACTCCCTCGAATTCGGCGCGTGTCCAGTTCGAGCCGGGTTTCATGAGAAGCAGCGCGCAGACAACGCCAATGCTCGTGATGGGGCTCACGGCATTAATGCGGTGACAGACTTCGAAGGCGAGCTTCTGGGTCGCGAGGCGTACGAGATTCGCGCTGCCGGTCGAATCGGCGATTTCGGTGCGTGCCCACTCCTCGATCGCGACGGGCTCCCCGAAGCGAACGTGAACTTTTCCGAAGTTCTTGGCAAGGACGCGAAGCGCCTTGAAGAGACCAACGAAAGACTCTTGGACCTTTTCTCCGCCTTCGAGTTCACGACGGTGGGCTTTGTCTTCGGTCACGCGGTCGTAGATGATCGAAACGGGAACGAAGCGTACCTTCTCAGTAAGGTCGCCTTTGATATAAGCATCGGTGATCATCTTCAGAATGCCGTAGCGCGGAGGAGCAAGTTTTCCGGTGCGCGATCGGGCTCCTTCGATGAAGAACTCAAGGTTGATTTTGTTGGTGAGGAGCGCGCAGATGTAGTGTTTGAGGACTTCGCCGTAGAGCGGATTGCCCTTGAAGCTACGGCGAATGAAAATGGCCCCGCCGCGTTTGGCGATCGAACCAAAAGGCCAGAAGTTAAGGTTGATTCCGGCGATGACGTGCGGAGGCGCGATCTGTCTCTCATGTAAAAGATGAGAGAGCATGAGGAAGTCGACGTAACTTTTGTGAGTGGGAATGAAAACGAGTGCGCCTTCTTTGGATACGCGGCGAAGCATCGCGAAGTCCTCGTTTTTCAGGGTAAGTCCTTCAAAGATATTGCCGAAGACACGGCGAAGAACCCACGACGCGATCTCGATCGTCGAATAACTGTACTTAGCGCTCATCTCTTTGAAATATTTTTCCGCTTTTTTCAGCAGAGAAATCTCTGGAGCACTTGTCTCGGCGGAGAGGGCTTGGATCACGTGGTGAAGTGTGGGATCGCGGAAAACGCCTTCGGCGATGAAGCGCGTCGAGCGGAACGATGGACCAAGAATGACCTTTTTCTCTTGTTGGATCTCCATCAGGATGCGGCGACGAATGCTTTTGGGGCTTTGAGAATCGTCGAAGAGAATCGGTTCGCCCGCACGCAGCGTGGTGTGCGTGTAGCCAAGCGTGAGCAATGCGAGTTTACGATTGAAGTTCGGCGTGTAGGGGTCGCCGAGGAAAATATTCCAAACGCTGATAAGCGGGAAGAAGAGCGACTGCCACGCTTTCGCGGAAATCCCGGCGGGCATTTCCTTTTCGATGATGCGCTTGCGCTGCCATACGAAGGTAACCGGTACGGCGATGAAGTCGCCCTGCTGACTTTGCAAGAAGGCGAGTTCTTTTTCTCCCATCGGAGTTTCGAAAGCGCGCCGACGATCGCGCGTCTCAAGATTGAGAACGGCACAGTGACCCGCGAACATATCGTCGCTGATGAGGCGCACACGAGAGACGGGTTTTGCGAGGCCGAAGAACGACGCAATGCGCCTTAGGAGAATGAGAAAGGGCTCGTGGAAGACGGCCCAAACGCGCGACGCATAACGGGGGGCGAAATTTTCGCCGAAGGATTTCTTCAGGAAATAGCGGAGAACCCAAAATTCAACGATGCCGCTCGCATAAAGGGTAAAAACCAGGGGTTTCCCCGGAAACCTCTCGCGAATCTCGGCGACTTGTTTGGCGAAACTCTCACCTGCGTGGAAGTTACGGTAAAGGAGACGCTCGATGCGGCTCGGAAGCCCGTCTGTTAACACGGGCCCATCATAGACAAGATTCGTTTTCGGTTCTACGAATAAGCTATGTTGAAGAACATTTTCTCTAGCCTCATCCTGTTGGCCTCTTTCGGAGCCGCTGCTCAGTCCGTCAAGCTCGGCGCTCACATCGGTAACCTCGGAACCGAGGGCGGTTCTGAGATCGCTTACGGGGTGAACCTCGAGACCAACCCCTACGGCATCGCAGCTTTTCGCATCGACGCCACCTTCGCGAGTTTCGCAGCAGGCAACTATTTTTCCACGAGTCCTGCGCTCGTTATTTATCCGATGGATATGGAAGAAATGCAATTCGGTATTCTTGGTGGCGCAGGCTTTTACAAAATCCCCGGCGACAAGACGCGCTTCGGACTCAACTATGGCATTAAGGGTGATTTTGCTCTCGGTAAGAATGTTACCGTCGGGATGGAAGCGCGCGCTCATCCGATCTTCGACGTCGCCGATGTCTGGACGGTCTTCCTCACGGCAGCTCTTCGCTTCGATCTGGGCGGAGGCTGGTAAGTCGATGGCCGAAGTCAAATCGAACGTCTCCGGGACCGTGATCGATATTTTGGTAAAAGTCGGAGAAAAAATCTCCATCGATCAAGACATCGTCAGTGTCGAAAGTATGAAAATGGAAATGATGGTTCCTTCGACCGCCGCGGGCGTCGTCAAAGAAATTAAAGTCTCCGCCGAAGAATTTATCCAAGAGGGACAGGTTCTCGTCGTTCTGGGATGAGTCCCTGTTTAAACACACGATGATATTTCGTCGTCCACGTGCCGAGATCTTCGAGGTTGGCCCCCGAGACGGCCTGCAAAGTCAGCCCCAAATTCTCGGCATCAATGATCGCGAAAAATTCGTGACCGGTCTCCTGGACGCGGGATTCAAGGATATCGAAGTTGGATCTTTCGTTCGTGAGGACCGCATCCCGCAACTTGCCGGAACGCGGGAGCTGCTCACGCGTCTCGACAAAGTTCGCAACCGGTATAAAAAACTCGCACCGCGTTTCTGGGCCTTCGTCCCGAATATGAAAGGGCTTCACGACGCGCTCGAAACCAGTGCGGACGGCCTGGCTTTTTTTATCGCGGCATCAGACACCTTCTGTCGCAAAAACGTCAATCGCACTCAGGACGAACTGTTTTCTGAGCTCGAAAAACTTTTACCTGCTGCGCGCAAGGAGGGTCGGCAGACGCGCGTGTATCTTTCGACGATCACGTACTGCCCTTACGAAGGACCTATTCGCCCATCGCAGGTTACGAAAGTCGTTTCGCGTCTCGTCGATCTCGGCGCGAAAGAAATTGCACTGGGTGATACGACCGGACATGCGACTCCCGGAGACATCGAGAGGCTTCTGACTCCGATCCTAAAAAAATGGAAACCCAAACTCTTCGCAATGCACCTGCACGATACGCGCGCGCTCGCGCTTGCCAATGTCGAAAAATCCCTCGAGATGGGGATTTCTAAATTCGACGCATCCTCCGGAGGTTTGGGAGGTTGTCCCTATGCTCCCGGTGCGGCCGGAAATCTCGCTACGGAAGACTTGGTGTATATGCTTCAGGCTCAAGGGCTTTTGAAAGCCGATATCGATTTGAAT
>JBDSDI010000102.1:0-3944 GCA_039920645.1 Bdellovibrionota bacterium
TCGCTTCCGATGAAAAGGTTTCTCAGGTCGTAACCGGTGTTGTTCTTATCGAGGTCGCCGTTTAACTCGAGTTTCTCGCCATTCATGAGAACGACTTCGAGTGACTGCACCCAGCGACGGACATGGCCGTAGCGGATCACGTGCAGCCCACCGGCGTTCGTGGCAATGTTGCCTCCGATGTGGCTCGATCCCGCTGAAGCGAGATCGATCGGCCAATAGAGTCCCGCCGCTCGCGCTTTATCTTGAGCATCTTTTGTCAGAGCACCCGCTTGCACACGAAGACTCGATGCCGCCGTGTCGACTTCTTCGATACGCGCCATGCGCGACATGCTCACCACGAGTTCCTTGCGTGCGGCGACCGCTCCGCCGCCCAGACCCGTGCGTCCTCCGGAAGGAACGACCGCCTGGTTTTTCTCGTTGCAAAATTTCAAGATCGAAGAAAGTTCGTCGCTCGATCGCGGGAAGACGACCGCCACCGGAGAAGGCACGTGGAAACGCGTCCAGTCGCGGCCGTAATGCTCAAGGTCCTCGGGTGCCGTGAGGCACTCGAGGACCGGAAAGCGCGACTTGAGTTCCTCTACGAAGTTCATGTGTTCCTATCGAGAACCAAAACCGGACCTTAGTGAACGTAACCGGCAGCGCTTCCGTCGGGATATGATCCGTTGGGAAGTTTCTTGTTCGGATCGCGTTCTTTCACAATCTTTTTGTCTTGCATGGGACACGAGGACGAGAAGGATGCGAGATTCAGCGGCAAGGATTCGAAGTTCCATGTTCCGTAGCCGGGCTTATAGCCCCCTTCTTCGTCATTCGCCCACTTCGCGATTTTTTTCTTGTCGAAGTACTTCGCGGGAATGCGGTACACGGGCATTTGGCTCACGCGGCCTAGCGGACCATATCCCATGCAACCGTTCCCCTCATAGGCCGCGCGATATGCTGCGACATAGCTTTCACCCGACTTCGCGTCTTTTTCGACAGCGTAGTCCCAACCGAATCTGTATTTGTTCCCGCTCAAGTTATTTGTATTGTAGTCGTGAAGAAGATTTCCAAGATTCTCTGCGTCCCTTGCTGACAGCGAATTGGACGATGCGAGTTTTTTTGAAAGAGCTTCGGCGGTTTTCATATTCTTTTTAGAGAAGACTTCGACCCCATCGTCATTAGGACCGATTTTGTGTTCGAACTCGTCAACACGACGTTTAAAACCTTCTTCGAGCTTCATCTTCATCTCGGGGCTAACTTCGCCCTTCTTAATCTTCGTGAGCATCTGCGTTTTGAGGCGATCGTAACCCGGGTAGTCCGCTTCCGAATCGATCTGTTTTCGGGCTTCAATGTGACAAACGCTCTCGGGAGTTTCTTTCCTAATTTCCTTGAGATCGTCCTTCGATGCCACATGTTTCCCGGCAACGAAGTCCTTGAGGATTTCACTGACCTTTGCCTTCGATGTCTGATCGAAGACAAGCGGACTCGCGTTCTCTTGCGACGTAAAAAGCTGCTCAATGATCTTGTCGCGGGCCGCTTGGCTTTCGCAGGGATTCCCTTCGCCACCGAGCTCTACTGTTTGAGAAAAAGCGAGCATCGAAGACATCGACACGAGTCCGACAATGAAAAGTTTGAAAGAAGCGTGCATGGGGATCTCCTCAAGCTCCGATTATACTGATGCGAGACCGAGGCCCCCACCTCTAAAGTGTCATTAATCCCGCGAGTCAGCGGTGACCGAAATGACCTTGCGCCCCTTCCTCCATTTCGCTACGACAGTCCCATGCTCACGAGCGCTCTCATTCTCGCTTCCGCAATTACCCTGCAGGTCGAAGTTCAGGCCTGGCAGCGCAGCTGCAAAGAAGTCGCCCCCGATGCCCCGCTTTCTTGCGGTATTCCGGCCGCCTTCAAGTTGCCGATCAAACTCGAAACGCAGGTCTTCCTCGCCGACGCTCCCGAGCAGGCGCGTGTCAGTAAATTGGCGTTCAGCGACACGGAGCTTAAAGGCGAGATTCGTTTCTACTCCGCCCATCCGGCCTCCGAATCGGGACTGCCTCCTTACATCCAAATTCAGATCGAGACCTTCGCGCCGTTTCGCAGCCTTTGCCTCCAGTCGGTGCGTTTGAGAACTCCCTTTGAAGCCTCACCGACCTCGTGCACCGGCCTCGATAACGCGACCGGGAAGCAGACCGGGCTCAACGTTAAGGTAAACGAAGTAACTAAGACGCTCTCTTCTTCGCCGGCGCTCTGAGAGACGCGCAGATCGGACAGGTTTTGCCATCGCAGCCGCGGGCGGAACAGTACTCGCGACCGTAATAGATGATCTGCAAGTGGAGCTTGATCCAGGTCTTCTCCGGGAAAAGTTTTTTGAGATCTTTTTCCGTTTGTTCGACACTCCTGCCATTGGAGAGCCCCCAACGTTTTGCAAGGCGATGAATATGCGTGTCGACCGGAAAAGCCGGCACGCCGAAAGCTTGGATCATCACGACGCTCGCCGTCTTGTGACCGACACCGGGCAGCTCTTCGAGTTCTTCCAGCGTGCGTGGAACTTGTCCGCCATGTTTTTCTAGGATGATCTTGGAGAGTCCCCAAATCGCCTTTGATTTCGCAGGAGAGAGCCCACAGGGACGAATAATTTCGCGGATCTCGTCCGGCGTGAGCTTCAGCATGTCACGCGGATTGTCGGCGCGCTTGAAGAGCTGAGGCGTAATCTCATTGACCTTCTTGTCGGTGCACTGGGCACTCAGCAGAACGGCTACAGTCAGCGTATAGGGATCCTTATGAGCGAGAGGAATCGCGGGATCGGGATAGAGTTTGTCCAGAGCCTTGAGAATCTTCTGGGCCTTCTCGGTTTTTGTCATCCCTCGTAGCTAGAGCATTCGTAGTTTGCAGTCCTCGAAAAAAATATCGGATCCTAAACGCGGGCTGAGGGGAGCTGTGAACGCGTTTAGGATCCGATGCATAACACCCTGTGGGGCAGGATGAAACGTGCTGTTTAACTAAGAACCGTATTCATACCGCAAGCGATAAGCTTCAAATCGGTATGAGCGCTTCCGAAGGAAGTCCAGAACTTTTCGAAACCACAGGTTCCGTTGAAGACGCTTCCGATATCCTTGCGGAAAACCGTAGGCAGCTTAAGAGCTCTTTGTTGTTCAGGGCTGAGCTTTTTAACGACTTTTACGAAGTCGGTATCAATGCGAGCGGTTGTCGCTCGCGAGTCAATTTTGTAGCCAGCGGCCATCACGGCGGCTGCGCTCCAGACGGTGACTAACCACCCTATTCCCTTTTCCATTTTTCACCCCCTACCGGTATCAAGTCACTTTAAGATTCCCTTGTCCCCGCTGACCCCTTATTTGGGATCGGCGTTGGGATAAGGAATTCGGGTTTCCGCGTGAGCCCAACTGCGTGCGTTCAAACGGAGATCTCTAAGAGTGTGACTTAATCTCATAGACTTTTCCCTCTCTGTAACTCAAGTTTGCGCCTTGATCCTTGCTGACTAATTGAGAGCCAGTGAAGAGTTCTCCATAATAATGCTTCGCACCATCACCGGGGCTGAGGCCCAATCCATAGACGCCCTCCGCATTTGGGACTAAATTGCGACGCAGCATGACTGACACTCGCAAGAAGTTTTACCTGAAGGACTATAAAGCCCCCACATTCTGGCAGGACAAGGTGGATCTCATTTTTCGCCTCTTCAGCGAACACACCGAAGTCGAAGCAACGAGCCATTTTAAATTTAACAACGACGCGTGGAGTTGGCCTCAAGCGGTCGAACTCGATGGAGAGCACCTCGAGCTGCTTTCGCTGTCGGTAAACGGCGCTGAATGGAAAGACTACGCGATCGAGAACAACAAACTCTTCCTGAAAAATGTTCCCGAAGACTTCCAGCTCACGGTCAAAACCAAGATCTATCCTTCGAAGAATAAATCGATGGAAGGTCTCTACGAGTCCAAGGGACTCTTCTGCACGCA
>JBDSDI010000103.1:0-2781 GCA_039920645.1 Bdellovibrionota bacterium
CGCGTGGAACTGACAACGGATCGGATATTCGCCAGGCTTCAGGTCGGCAGGGATTGTCACGTCGACTTCGACGGGCTGACCGCGGTTAACTTGCTTGGTGATGCCGAGAACGGGGATTTCGATACCGTGGAAGGGAAAGCCGGCCGCGAGATTGTGCTCGAATTTGAGTTTGAAGCTTTCGCCTTGCACCGCTTCGACGCGCTCAGGTTCCCAGTGCGTCTTTCCGTCGATGGATTCGACCTTCATCACCACTTCACGTGGGGTAGCAGCGAATGCCGCAGTAGAACAACACAGAGCGAGAGCCAAAATTTGCAGTTTCATAGGATCCTCCTGGAGAAGCCATCATAGTCCTCGCCTTGGCCCGCGCAATATCTTGTCCATCAACCACGCTTACGTTAAAGTCGCGGAGTGTCGCAGACAGATTCGGGGCTTATTGTCGTTCCAAACTTTTCTAAGGCCGCGCGCGGACTGCGCGCCGATTTCGATCGCGCTTTTGGCGATCCCCTCAAAGCCTCATCGTCGCGTTTCGTATGGGATTATTGGAATATTCCGAATCAATACACTTTGCTCCGCTCGCCGCTGAGTTCGGTTTTCTCCGCCGCATCTTCCGAAGCGCTGCTCGACGAGCTGAGCGCCTGGGCACAAGCGGAGTTAGGACTCAGTACGATCTCCGAACCGTGGCTCAGCTGCTACGTCGAAGGCTGCGAACAGCGTTTCCACACCGACGCTGCTCATGGTCCCTGGGCTTTCGTTTACTCGCTCACTCCCCCCGTCTTTCTCGAGAAGGCACAAGGCGGTTTCACCCGCGTGGCCCGAGACTTCGTCGCGAGCGGCATCGATCACCCGCGCGAAGAAAAGGACCTCTTTAGCGACATTGATTCGCGCTTCAACCAGCTTATCGTCTTCGACCCCAGACGTCCGCATGCGGTCGAGCGTGTGCGCGGTGTGCAAGACGTGCGCGAAGGACGTCTCGTAATTCACGGATGGTTTACGGATCCGCAGCCTTTCTATTCCGCCACACTCTCCAAACGCGTGGCTACGGAAGCCTTGAAAATTCTCGAGAACGCGGTCGCCGCAGCGCTCGACGAGGTCCAACTTCCACTCCAAGGTCTCGGCGTTTTACGCGTAGGCCGCAACGCCCGTACAGAATGGGTATCGTCGCTGCTCGTGGATCGCGACCGCATGACCTACATGGACCGCAAGAGTCTCGCGCGCTTCCTCAAGATCGTGCAGGCGCAGCTCGACCTCGACCCCCGCTGGAAGCTCATCTGCCGAGAAATGGGCGCGTCGAAACTCACACTCCCTTTCGAATGCGTGGGCTGAAGCGACTCACTTATTTCGTAAGTGCTTTGTCTTTGATGAATTGATCGATCTGCTTATGCAACGATTCGACTTTGCCATTATTGTCGAACGCCACGCTCGCCAAACGACGAATGATGTCGGTGTCTTGCATCTGAATCATGAGACGCACTTCGTCCACGCCGAGCGTGTCGCGCTTCATGAGACGCTTGACGCGTTTTTCGACCTCGACGTTCACGGCGATCACGCCGCGCAAGCCTTTGTCGAAACCACCTTCGAAAATACGTGATCCCTCGATAAAGGCGAAGGGCGTGCCGGAATCTTTCCACCGAACACGCAATTTATCGATCGCAATTACGACGAGAGGATCGAGCGCGCCCTCGAGATTTTTCTTTTCATGGGGATTCGCCATGATCCGTTTCAGAAGTTTCGTGCGATCGAGTCCGCCCTGAGCGTTCAAGATTTCGTTGCCGAAGACCTTGAAGATCTTGGAGAAACCTTCGCGGCCCTCTTCGGTGTCTTTGTTGACCATGCGCCGGGAGAGTTCTTCGATGTTCACCGAGGGATAACCCTTCGATTGGAGATACTCGACCGCCGTCGTTTTGCCCGTGCCCCAGAGACCTGTGATCGCCCAAACCTGCATATTGCTGAGGACTCTAGAACCTGCCCGTAAAACTCACAAGCCCACTTGATAGATCTCCCCCGACGAGAGAGTATTCTCCCCAATGAGAAAGATTTTTTTCACGCTGAGTCTTTTCGCTATCGCTTCCTTCTCTCATGGCACTCGGGCCGATAACGTCACCGACTTTACGGGACACTGGGCCGGCACCGGTCAGATGATCCAACGCAATCCGTGGACCGGCAACAAGACCGAGCCCTGCTCCAAGATCGACATCACGATCGTCCAAGTCAGCGATCGTTTCACAATGCAGCACTACGACGCCACCTGTGGCATGATCGCGCCTGATTGGGGTCCCATGAAACTCGAGATCCACGGCAGCAAACTCGTTGAGCACTTCGAAGGCGAAGAGCCCGAAGAGGTTGGCGGCATCGAGGGTAACGTCCTCAAAACGATCTTCCACGAATCGGCGACCTACGCCTTTAACTTGCGCCTGAATGCGCCCGTCGCTCCTTCGACCGCTCCCACGCTTGATAGCTACTACGGCGTGCAGAACGGTGCGGGAACCATCGTCATCGAAGGCCGCCTCGATCCCGTTTCGCCTTAAGATGTTTTCGATTCTCAGCCCGGCCGTCATCGTGGCGGCACTCGGATACTTCGTAGACATCTACGATCTCATTCTTTTCAGTATCGTACGCGTCCCAAGTCTGAAGTCCTTCGGGCTCGAGGGACAAGACCTTATGGACTGGGGGCTTTTCCTTTTGAATGTGCAGATGGTCGGAATGCTCATCGGCGGCGTCCTCTTTGGCATCTACGGCGACAAGAAGGGCCGACTACAGATTCTCTTCGGATCGATCCTGCTT
>JBDSDI010000104.1:0-8751 GCA_039920645.1 Bdellovibrionota bacterium
GGAGAAAAAGCGGCCGAGTTCCTCAGCGAATCCCTCGAATCGATCGGCCATAAACTCACGCGACTCAAAACGGGAACTCCCGCCCGGCTCAAGGCTTCGAGTATTCGCTTCGATGGACTTGCTCGTCAGTGGGGCGATCCCGAGAAAAGACAGTTTTCTTGGAAGGCCGCGGACTACCGCCTTCCCCAACTCTCCTGTTTCATCACGCATACGAACGAGCGAACACATGATGTGATTCGCGCGAACTTCGGAAGCTCTCCACTTTTCTCCGGCGATATCGTCGGCGTCGGTCCCCGTTATTGCCCGAGTGTAGAAGACAAGATTCGTCGCTTCCCCGACCGCGAACGACACCAGATTTTTTTGGAGCCCGAAGGCCTCAACACCGAATCGATTTACCCCAACGGCATGAGCACCTCTCTTCCGGCCGAAGTGCAGATTGAATTTTTGCGAACGATCGAAGGACTCGAAAAAGTCGAACTCCTTCGACCCGGCTACGCCGTCGAGTACGACACCGTTGACCCCACCGATCTCACGATCGGTTTTATGTCCAAGCACCTGGATGGCCTTTTTCTCGCCGGCCAAGTCAACCGCACTTCGGGTTATGAAGAGGCGGCGGCTCAGGGACTTTGGGCGGGAATCAATGCGAGCCTGTGGTTAGAGAATCGGGATTTTATTTCTCCTGATCGCTCGCGCAGTTATATGGAAACCCTTGTCGACGATCTTACCTCGGTCGGGACCCAGGAACCGTACCGCATGTTTACCTCGCGCTCGGAATATCGCCTGATGCTCCGAGAGGACAATGCTCATGAGCGACTTTTCGATTTGGCCTGCGAACTCAATCTCATTGGAGATGAGCAAAAGCGCTGGAATGATACGCTGCGTCAGGGGCTGGAGTCTGCCATTTTTGCTTTGGGGTCGGAACGCATCCGACTCGATAAGGATCGTGTGATTTCGCTCTTCGATTACCTCAAGAGACCAGAGGTCGCCTGGGAAGATCTGAGTCTCGAGTTTGATTCCAAGTGGGATGATCGCGTGCTTGAAAAGGTCGAGGTTAAGGCCAAGTACGATGGATACCTCTACAAGCAGGAACAAGAGATCGAGCAATTGAGGCGCGTGCGCTCGTGGGTGCTTGATTCGACGATAAGCCTTCGTGGCGTGGCAGGTCTCACGAATGAGGCGATCGAGAAATTTGAATCTCACAAGCCGAAGACCGTCTTTGAGCTTGGTCGTATCAGCGGAATGACTCCCGCCGCCCTTCTCGCCATTGTTCGTATTGCGGGGCGTGGTCCGGGGAGTGTTTCACGTGAAACAATTTGATCGCGACGACTTTGTTCGAATCCTGCGCGTATGGGACGCAAAACATCACCTTCTGGGCAGGAGCGATCCTTTCAAGCTCTATAAGGAAAGCACTGACGCTTTAAAGACTGCTGAAAAGGGCTTGCTTCAGCAAGGCTGTATTGACCTCGGTGCCGGCAACGGAATCTTTGGAATTCCCGCTTTGCTTGAGGGGTTTGCGGAGAGAGTTGTGCTTATCGAGCCCCTCGTTAAACGAGTGGCCTTTCTCGAGGCGATCCGCGGTGAAATGCGTAGAGTGGGAGATGAGAGGCACGCCAACCTCAGCGTGATCCCCTTACCTATTCAAAATGTTTCACGTGAAACACTTTTGAAGCTCTTGGGTCCTGACTGGCAACAGCGACCCGTTATCACACGCGCTTTCTCGGGTGGGCTCACGCTTAAGCAGGCCGTGGCCTCGTCGGTGCTTTGTGACAACCCGCTTCGCAAGTTTTCCGTCCAGGAAACTACGAACTCAAAAAAATATGTGTTAGTACCGGAATAAGTACTGCTAAAGGGGGTTCATTCGTGACAACCAAAATTATCGCCGTCATTAATCAAAAGGGCGGAGTAGGAAAGACCACGACGGTTATCAACGTCGGCGCGTCCCTAGCTCTCCAAGGAAAAAAGGTCCTTTTGGTCGACCTCGATCCACAAGGCAATATGAGTGCAGGTCTGGGGATTGAGCCCCAAGACATTGCTGACAATAATGCTTACTTTGCACTGGTTGGGCAAAAAACCCTGATTCAGTGCACGCTCAAGACCGCGGTCGAAAATCTCTCCGTTGTTCCTTCGAATAACGACCTAGCCGGCGCAGAGGTTGAACTTGTTAACGTGGCGCGTCGAGAATTCCGTTTGCGGGATAGCCTCACTCAAGAAATTCTTGATTTCGATTACGTGTTTATCGACTGCCCTCCATCGCTTGGACTTCTTACTCTGAACGCTCTTTGCGGAAGCACGTCCTATTTGATTCCGCTTCAAAGCGAGTTCTTTGCAATGCAGGGACTCACGAACATTTTGAATACGGCCAAACTGGTCAAGACTCATCTCAACCCTGCTCTCGAAGAAGAGGGCATCTTGGTCACGATGTTCGACTCCCGCTCCAATCTCTCCAAACAGGTCTATACAGAGCTGCAACAGTTCGCAGGCAATCGCTTGTTCGCGAATGTTATTCCCCGGCGCGTGCGCTTGGCCGAAAGCACATCGCACGGACTTCCCGGCGTTATCTACGACCCAACATGTTTGGGATCGCGCTCTTACCAGGCCGTTGCTGAGGAACTTGAAGCGCGGGGACGCGGAGAACTGCCCAAAGCCCAAGCGTCGAAGTTTGTACCCCCAGATCCGGTTGACCGCTTTGGTAAGTCGAATCGCCCCAGCCCCGAGCCTTCTAGAGAAGTTTGAGTAAGGAGAATACGATGGCACACGCAAACGATCCCACCAAAAATTTACCCGGCGAACGCAAAGCCCTTGGTCGCGGCCTCGCCGCTCTCTTTAACGATGCTCAAGGCACCGCAAGCCCCTACACCCCTAGCCCTTCGTCGGCTACCGGTGGACTGATTTCCAAAACGAGCGAACGTGCGGGTCCCGCGCGAACTCTTCCGCTCGCGGAAATCGAACCCAACCCTGGACAACCCCGTAAACACTTCAACGACGCTCGTCTTGCGGAACTTTCCGAAAGCATCCGCGAGCAAGGTCTGGTTCAGCCAATCGTGGTTCGCAAGGTCAGCGAACACAAATACCTGATCGTCGCCGGCGAACGCCGTTGGCGCGCCTCGAAGCTCGCCGGACTCAAAGACATCCCGGTCTACATTCGCGATGCTTCGCACACCGAAACGGACAATGACCTCGCTAGTCTGGTTGAAAACATTCAGCGCGAAGAACTCAATCCTTTTGAGCTCGCCCAAGCGTACGAGCGTCTTCTCGAAAAGAAGACGCTCACTCAAGAAAGCCTTTCCAAAAAACTCGGCGTTTCCCGCGTCGCAATCGCAAACACGCTTCGCCTTCTGAAGCTTCCGACCTCGGTTCAGCCGTTTGTCGTCGAAGGGAAAATCAAAGAAGGCCATGCGCGCGCGCTCCTGAGTCTTCCGACCGAAGCGTTGATGGAGCAGATGGCTCATCAAATCGTGGAAGCCGGTCTCTCGGTTCGCGAGGTCGAAGCTCGCGCCAAAGAAATCCTGAATCCTCCGACCCAAGAGATCAAAGCCCAGCTCGGCAATCTCGCGGGTTCGCAGGGCAACGGGTCTGCGAACGCAGTCATCGAAGACAAGAAATCGGCCGATGTTCTCGCTCTGGAAGAAGAGCTTCGTCAGGTCTTCGGAACTAAGGTCAACATCAAGGGCAACGGCGCTCGCGGAATCGTCGAAGTCTATTACTCGGGTTCCGATTCTCTCAATCGCCTGATCCATCTGCTGAGAGCCTCCAAATCATGAGCGATGAAATTCTTCAGGGAGAGATCACGGCCTTCCTCGGACAGGGCACCAGCTTTAGCGGGCGTCTCATGTTCGAAGGAACGGTTCGAATCGACGGAAATTTTGTCGGCGATATCTACACCCGTGACACCCTTATTATCGGACCCGATGCCCGCATCCGTGCCCAAATCGATGCCGACACGATCGTAATCGCCGGAGTCGTCGAAGGTGAAATTCGTGCACTGAGCCGAGTCGAGATTCAAAGCACCGGAGTCCTCCGTGGACAGGTCGTTTCGCCGGTCCTTAAAATCGACGAAGGCGGCATGTTCGAAGGCCGGACCCAGATGCTTCCACAGCAAGAAAATTCCTAAAAAAAGCTCCCACTAAGCTCTCAGAAATTGGCCCCGAAAGACTGTTGACCTCCGGGGGTTTAACGTATTGATTAGTGCCCAATTATGGACATGGTCTATTCGCTGATCGCGACCCTAGGAGTCAATTCCACTCTTTTCATTATGATGGGAATTTTCGTGGGAACCTATTGGGTTTGCTACGTTTTGTTCCTGCGACGCCTGAGTAAATTTCTTGTCGAGAGAGACTCGAGAACCCAAGGCCGTTCCGAAAGTGTGGACCACCTGAACGAAGAACTCCAGGCTCTGGACATGCAGATCCAGGCTCGCAGAAAAGAAGTTCAGGTCGAGGCCGACAAGCTCTTCACCGAGATCAAAACCAAGGCGCTCGCGGAACAGGCCGTGGTCGTCAAAACCGCACGCGACAAAGCGCAAGCTGAGTTGAAGGGTGTTCGCGAAGAAGTCCAAACCGAGTTCGCGCGCGAAATGCAAAAAATAAAAATCGAAGTCCCTTTGCTCGCTAAAGAAATCCTCGCTCGCCTGATGACTGCTGGCAAAAAGAGCCAGCGCAACGGCGATAGCTCCGTAAGGAAGGAACTCTAAAGATGTCCGCTGAAGTTGAAGCCCTTCACTCCGGACCCGGAATGCATGAGCTTGTAGGCCTTGCGAACTTGGTCATCGTTTTCCTCATCGTTTATTTCGGCGCCCGCAAAGGAATTCTTGGAGCGCTCAAGTCGCGCGCCGACGGTATTGAGCAGAAGCTTAATGAATCCAAGGTCGAACTCGCGAAAGTCACTGACGCTCTCAATGCGACCCGGGCTGAGTTCAAAAATTTCGAGAACACCCGCAATCGTATGATTGCGGAAATGCGTTCCGAGGCCGAGCATCTCTCCCATTCCATTCTTGAAGAGGCGAAGCTCACCGCCGACCGCATTCTTGAAGACGCAAAAATCTCGGCGAAGAACGAAGCTCGCGGCGCTGCATCGGGCCTCAAGCAGGAACTCGTGAATGCGGCCCTCGTCGAAACGCAAAACATTCTCGCGCAAAGCAAGGATCAGCAGAGCTCGCTTCATAAGCAATTTTTCGACGGCATTAATGACGACATTAAAGGAGCCATAAATGGCCGCTAAATCGACCATTGGAAAACGCTACGCTCGCGCTTTTGCGGAGATCGTCAGCGATACAACCAGGGCGAGTGCAGCACAAGCCGAACTCGAAAGCCTCGTGCACACTCTCTCGGACGACGTCAAACTTTCCGCATTCCTGAAGAGCCCCGTATTCAGCCGCGAAGAAAAATGGAGCGTTCTCTCCGAACTTCTCGCTAAGTCTGGAACGAGCAAAGAAACGACCCAATTTCTCAAAACGATCCTCGAAGCCGACCGCGTTCTTCTCCTCGAAGACATTCTGGCAGAATTCAAAAAGGTCTTGATGAACAAACTCGGAGAGGCAGAAGCGCATATCGAATCCGCTTACGCCCTCACGGAAACTGAACTCTCGACTATTCAGGCGAACCTCGAAAAAACCATCGGCAAAAAACTGCGCATCAGCGTCGAAACGAATCCGGCTCTCGTTGCTGGCCTGCGCGTGAATGTCGACGGCAAAACCTTCGACGCTACACTCGCAACTCACCTCACCCGTCTTCAACGGCAATTGTCTCGGGCAGAAGCCTGAGTTCGAAATTTAGACCAGCTTAAAAGGAGCGAATGCATGCAACAGCTACGCACAGAAGAAATCAGCGCAATCATCAAACAAAAGATTCAAGACTTCGACACCCGTCTTGAAGTTTCCGAAACCGGAACGATCATCTCCGTCGGTGATGGCGTTGCTCGCGTTCACGGCTTGAAGAACTGCGTCGCAGGCGAAATGCTCGAGCTGCCCGGCGGCCTTTTCGGCCTCGCGCTGAACCTTGAAGAAGACAACGTCGGCGTCGCGATCTTTGGATCCGATCAGCACATCAAAGAAGGCGATACCGTCAAACGTACCGGTAAGATTCTTCAGATCCCCGTTGGCGAAAATCTCGCGGGTCGAGTTCTGAACGGTCTCGGTTTCCCGATCGACGGCAAGGGCCCCATCGCTTCCAGCGAATCCCGCATCGTCGAAACGAAAGCTCCCGGCATCGTGAAGCGTTCGTCGGTTAACGAACCCCTTCAAACCGGCCTCAAAGTCGTCGACGCGCTGATTCCGATCGGCCGTGGTCAACGCGAGCTGATCATCGGCGACCGTCAGACCGGCAAGACCGCTCTCGCGATCGACACGATCATTAACCAAAAGGGCAAAGGCGTCTTCTGCATCTACGTCGCTATCGGCCAGAAGCAATCGACCGTCGCCCAGGTCGTCGAAAAACTCCGTGCACACGGCGCGATGGAATACACCACGGTCGTAACCGCCGGTGCTTCCGACGCGGCTCCTCTGCAGTTCATCGCTCCCTACACCGGCTGCACGATCGGTGAGTGGTACCGCGACAACGGCAAGCACGCTCTCATCATCTACGACGACTTGACCAAGCAAGCGCAAGCTTACCGTCAGCTCTCACTGCTTCTTCGCCGTCCTCCCGGTCGCGAAGCTTACCCTGGTGACGTCTTCTTCATTCACTCGCGTCTCCTCGAGCGCGCGGCGAAACTTCACAAAGATCTCGGCGGCGGCTCGCTCACTGCGCTCCCTATCATCGAGACCCAAGCGGGCGACGTTTCCGCATACATTCCCACGAACGTGATCTCGATCACTGACGGACAGATCTTCCTCGAGTCGGACCTCTTCTACTCAGGTATCCGTCCTGCCGTAAACGCGGGTCTCTCTGTTTCCCGCGTTGGCGGTTCGGCACAGATCAAGGCGATGAAAGGCGTAGCGGGTCCGCTTCGTCTGGAGCTTGCTCAGTTCCGCGAGTTGGCGGCTTTCGCGGCCTTCGGTTCCGACCTTGACCCCGCAACTCAGCGTCAGCTGAACCGTGGTCTGCGTCTGCGCGAAGTTCTTAAGCAGGGCCAGTACGTTCCGATGCCCGTCGAGAAACAAATCATCTCGATCTTCGCGATCACCCAGGGCTTCACCGACAAGGTCGACGTCGAAAAAATCCGCAAGTTCGAAGAAGAGCTCCACACCTTCATCGAGACGCGCCACGCGGATATCCCACGCGAAATCATCGAGAAGAAAAACCTCGATAACGATCTCAAAAAGAAACTTTCCGAAGCACTCAAGGAATTCTCCAATCAATTCCTGGGCGCAAACGCTTAAGCGAGGAGCTGGGACAAAGTGCCATCCTTAAAAGACATTCGCTCGCGAATCTCGAGCGTAAAGAACACGCAGCAGATCACCAAAGCCATGAAGATGGTTGCGGCGAGCAAGCTGCGTCGCGCGACGCAAGCCATCGACGGCGCTCGCAGCTATTCGGCGAAGCTCAAGGAGATCAGCGATGAACTTCTCGAGAGCCTGCTGAAGTCGAAAGCCACCAGTCCTGAAAAAGCGGCACAGCTGCTTCCGGGTCTGCATCAGCTCCTTTCTTCTAAGGGAATTCCCTCGGAAGACGGAAGTGCTTCTCAAGATAACAAGCAAAAGAACCTTGGGCTGATTGTCGTCGCTGCGGATCGCGGTCTTTGCGGCGGTTACAATACCTCGGTTTTGAAAAATGCGTGGAGACGATACCAAGAAATTTCCGCGCAGGAGAATGTTTCGGTTCATGTCTTCACGGTCGGCCGTAAGGCGAACGAGTTCTTCAAAAAGCGCGGCGTTCCCTGCGTGAATTTTGAGAACTTCTGGACGGGTCGCTTCGACGTGAGTCGTGCCGATGCAGTGACTAGCTCCATTACTCAGAAATTCCTATCGGGCGAACTTCAAGAAGTTCATATTATCTACACGCAGTTCGTTTCGGCTCTCACGCAAAACGTACTCGAGAAAAAAGTCCTTCCGATGGCCCTCAGCGTGGAAGAACTCTACAAAGAAAAACCCGTTCAAGACGGCCAAATTTCGGCTCCCTTCATTACGGAACCCAAACCTGCCGAGCTATTCGCGAAACTTCTTCCTGTTCAGCTGAAGATGCAAATGTACGCATATCTCGCGGACAGCCTTGCTTCTGAACTGGGAGCCAAGATGACTGCGATGGACAGTGCCACTCGCAACGCATCTGACATGATCTCCAAAATGTCCCTACAGGCGAACCGTCTAAGACAAGCCGCAATTACAAAAGAACTGATGGAAATTATCGGCGGAGCTGAAGCCCTCAAGGGCTAAGTCCGTTTACATAAGGAGTGATGAAAATGGGTACTTCAACTGAAAATGGACGTATAACACAAGTGCTGGGCCCTGTTGTGGACGTCGAGTTCACCGGCGCGCTCCCTGAAATCTACACCGCCCTCAAGCTAACCAATCCTGCGCTCGACGCGAACGAAAACAACCTGACCCTGGAAGTCGCTCAGCATCTCGGTGAAAAAACCGTTCGCTGTATCGCAATGGACGGGACCGACGGTCTCGTTCGCGGACAAGTCGTGAAGAACACCGGCAAGACGATTCAAGCGCCTGTTGGACCTCAAGTTCTTGGACGCATTATCAACGTGACGGGTGACCCGATCGACGAGAAGGGTCCTCTCGGCAACACGAAGTTCAACCCGATTCACCGCCTCGCGCCTGAGTTCAAAGACCAAGCGACGAGCATCGAGCCCCTCTGGACCGGCATC
>JBDSDI010000105.1:0-18530 GCA_039920645.1 Bdellovibrionota bacterium
AGGGTCACCCGCGGCTTGCCAAATTTCGCCTCGATATAACCTTCGTTCCCGTAAAAATAAGCGAGCGCCGCAAGGTCGCGCTCGAAAGCAGCTTCACGGTAGGTGCCGCCCGAAGTCGCCCACGAGAAAACGTGGCCTTCGGACGTGAGCATGATGCGCTTCAGGTCGCCAGCGGGGAAAGTGTCGTTGCCTACGAAGAAAATGCGGCGGACGTTCACTTTTTCGTTCTCGGAAATGACGACCTTAAGACGAACTTCGCCGGGGCGTCCTTCGATCGGCTCGACACGCGTCGCAGCGCGCGCGAGATAGTAGCCTTTTTCTTCGTATTTTTTGGCGATCGCCTGCTCGCCGAGGCGAACTTTGTCGAGACTGAGAACCGTGAAGGGCTTGAGACCCGACGCTTCATTGAGATCTTTGGTTTGGAACTCTTCGCTGCCCTCATAAACGATCTCGGAAACGACGGGACGTTCCTTAACGACGACGCTCAGCACGCCCGCTTCTTCCTCGAAGCGCACGTCTTCGAAGTAGCCGAGCGAGAAGATGCTGCGCATGTCGGCGGCGACGCTTGCACGCGTGGCTTCGGCACCGGCTTTGAGAGACATTTTTTCGAGAATCGCATCGCTTTCGATGCGGTGATTGCCGCTGACTTGAATTTTGGAAAGGGGGGCCGCGAAGAGCGTCCCCGAGAATGCGAATGCTAAGGTGAAATAAACTCGACGCATCATGTGAGTACCTGTGATCTTCTCCTCAATCTTTCACGTCGTGTCAAACCGGTCGGCTTAAAACTTCGCGGGACCTCAGAGCTGTCCTTCGGAGAGGCGAATTCGGCGGTCATAAGAAGCCGCCAGCTCCTCGTCGTGGGTTACAGAAAGGATCGTCGTTCCGAGTGTCGAATGGATGCGTCGGAGCAGCTCGAGGATTTCCTTGGAGCGCGCCCGATCAAGATTTCCGGTGACCTCGTCGGTGAGCAGCAGCACGGGATCGTTGATGAGCGCGCGCGCGAGCGCCACGCGTTGTTGCTCCCCACCGGAGAGTTGCCACGGAAAGGACTTCAATTTGTGAGAGAGCCCCACCCAATCGAGCAGTTCGCGAGCACGCGGGCTGCGGTTGGCTCCGAGGATAGACGCGGGAAGCGCGACGTTCTCTTCGGCGCTAAGTTCGGGAATAAGATGGTGGAACTGGAAAACAAAACCGAGCTTCTCGAGACGGAAGCGCGCCTGTTCTTTTTCGGAAAGCTTGCTCAAAGGACGACCCTCAAAGAAAACCTCTCCCGAATCCCAGGTGTCTAAGAGACCCAGACAATGCAGCAGCGTGGATTTACCGGATCCCGATGCGCCCAACAACGCGATGAAATCGCCCTTGGAAAGCTCGAGGTTAATGTTCTTCAGGACACTGACGCGCTCACCCGCCTGATCGTAGGTCTTGCAGAGTGCTTCGGCTTTGAGAAAACTTTGTGTGCTCATCTCTTTCATCTCATCCTTATTTGCGGTGGCGGAGCGTGTCCAGGAAGGATCCCTTCACCAGACTGATGCCGATCAAAAGCGAGAGAAGCCAGGCGGCCATTACTCCGAAAACGGAGACCGCGAGCTGTTCTCGGAAAACGAATTTTAGGGGAATATGGGTGAGGTTATAGACCTGGCCCGGTAGCTCGGCGATGGGAAGATGCTGAAGGATCACGCCGAAAACGTGGCTAAGCGCGATGCCGACCGCCGCGGACACGACACCCATCAGAGTTCCTTGAATCAGGATCCAACCCAGAAGTTGGCTGCGCGAAAGACCGACCGCACGCAACACGGCAATCTCGCGGTCACGCTCCAGAAAAAGGACCACCAGCGCCGCTGCGACATTGAGGCCCGCAACAAGACACAAAAGCCCGAGGATCACGGTGAGTACGAGTTTATCGAGTCCGATGGAACCGAAAAGATTTTGCCGTTGCTCGAGCCAGGACCTGAGCAGTGGTTCGTGCAGAGTGGGATCCGTCGAGGCTTCCAGACGCTAGCGGTATTTGTCTTGCCAGACCGCGAGTTTCTTGCCCGAGCTAGGACGATGATAAGACTCGTCGAGGAAATAGCGGAGACCATGGGCATCGCCGGGTCGCTTCGCGAAAGCGTTGGGATCGCGTTCCTTGAGCAGCGCGCGCAGTTCCTTCTCGTCGACTTTCATCCAGCGGGATTCGAGATCGTAGATACCGAGCTGGCGGATGCGGGTGACTTCGGCCTGAAGTGAACCTTTCATGACGCCCGGCACGAGCACGCGAATTTTAGAACCGAGTTTGACGTTGATCGTATCCGCCAAAGCCTGACCCAGTTCGACGGGCAAAAGGTTTGGAGCTGCGATGTCGTGCGTGGTGTCGTCGTTAAGGAAACTTTTGAGCGTGGGATAAGCACGAGAAGCTTCGAGAGTCACTCCGCGTCCGCCTTCGGCGCCGATCACGAGCGCCGGTGCGGCCCAGAAGATTTCAATTCCCTGAACGCCTTCCTCGGGAGCGAGTGCGGCGCGCTTTTTGAGCGAGTCGAAACTCATCCACGAGTTCTGATGCATGAGGTCACCGCCCGTAGTGGCGACATATTCCGAAAGTTTCCATTCGAAACCCGATACGATTGCAAGCGTGAGAGAAAGCGCTGCCAGACCGCAGGATAGACCAATCAACGCGATACGCACGCTATGGCCCACGAGCGCACGGCGCGCACGCGGAGTACGATTCTTAAGGTTCAGAAGCCAGAGCGCGCTGAGCTTCCACCACTCACGCGGCAGTAGGAATGAAAAAGCCACCGTGAGGCGGTCCTCAGACCTTTTCTTTCTTGAGTTGAGGGAAGAGGATGACGTCGCGGATGCTATCCGAGTTCGTCAACATCATGGTGAGACGATCGATGCCGATGCCCTCGCCCGCCGTGGGTGGCAATCCGTACTCGAGCGCAAGGATGTAATCCGCGTCGTAGTCGGTCGCTTCGATATTGCCCGCTTCTTTTTCCTTGAGCTGTGAGAGGAAGCGCTGTTTCTGATCGTCGGGATCGTTCAGCTCGTTGAAGCCGTTGGCGATTTCCTGACCGGCCACGAAAAGTTCGAAGCGTTCCGTAACGTCGAAGCCCTGCGGCGATTTCTCGGGCGCGCGGCGCGCGAGCGGAGAGACTTCCACGGGATAGCCCGTGACGAAAGTCGGTTGAGTAAGTTGTTTCTCGACGTCTTCTTCGAAGAGGAGGGTGAGAAGGTGTCCGGGAGCTTCGCGTCCGCTGAGTTTGGCGCCGCGCTCCTTCAGATAAGCCGCCAGCGCCGCCTGGTCCTGAAGTTTTCCTTTGTAGCCCGACATCGTCAGACACGCGTTTTCCATCGAGATGCGCGACCAAGGACTACCGAGATTGAGTTTTTGGCCCAACCATTCAATATCGGTCGTGCCGTGGAGTTTCTGCGAAAGACCGCGGACCATTTCTTCCGTCATGTTCATAAGGTCGTCGTAGGTCGCGTAAGCCATGTAGAACTCAAGCATCGTGAATTCGGGATTGTGGCGAATCGAGATCCCTTCGTTGCGAAAATTGCGGTTGATCTCAAAAACGCGTTCAAAACCGCCGACGACAAGCCGCTTGAGATAGAGTTCGGGAGCGATGCGCAGGAAGAGCTGCATGTCGAGCGTGTTGTGGTGCGTGACGAAGGGACGTGCCGCCGCGCCGCCGACGAGCGAATGCATCATCGGTGTTTCGACTTCTAGAAAGTCGCGTGAGAGGAAATAGTCGCGCACGCCCTGGACGATCTGCGAACGTTGCTTGAAGACCTTGCGGGTCTCGTCATTGGACATGAGGTCGAGATAACGACGACGGTATTTTTCTTCGACGTCCGTGAGGCCGTGGAATTTTTCGGGCGGAGCGTGGAGACATTTCGTCAGAACTTGGAGGCTTTTTGCCTCGAGCGTCAGTTCGCCCGTCTTGGTGCGGAAGAGGTGGCCGGAGACGCGAACTTGATCACCAAGATCGAGCTTTTTCCAGAGGGCGAAATCGCTTTCCGAAAGAATGTCTTTGGCAATGAAAGCTTGGATGGAATCGTCGCGATCCTTGAGTTTCAAGAAACCCGATTTTCCGAAGGAGCGCAGCAGTGAAACGCGTCCCGCGACAGTGAAATCGCCTGCGGCTTTCAGTTTCTCGACGTCGTGTTCTTCGGAATATTTCGACACGATCTCGCGCGAACCATGCGTGACCTTGATGTTGTGCGGATAGGCGTTGCCACTTGCCCGCCATTCTTCAAGTTTCTCACGACGGACGCGAGACTGTTCACTGAGTTCCAGGGTGGGTACAGGAGTCGCTTTCGGAGTATCTGCTGCCATGTGGCAATTTCTTAATCCGCTCCCCGCCAGCGAGCAAGACGTTCGGCACAATTCTCGCTAGAAGAACGCACATGATGCGCTTTTCATTTTTGACCTTCACCCTTCTCCTCTCTTCTTGCGTCAGTCTTCCCGGTTCGGACAAGAAGGCCTTTATTGTCGTTTCCAAAGATCAAGAAGCTGCGATGGGTCTCCAAGCATTCAACGAGATTAAAGCCAAGGAGAAGATCTCCACAGACCCGCGCTTGAACGCCATTCTCCAGCGTGTCGGCAAGCGCATCGCAGCCGTGACGCCCGTTAAAGACTACAAATGGGAATTCGTTCTCATCGAAAGCAAAGAGATGAACGCCTTCTGTTTGCCAGGAGGGAAAGTCGCGTTTTACACCGGCATTCTTCCCGTTCTTGAAAACGAGGCCGCCATGGCAATCGTTATGGGACATGAAATCTCGCATGCTGTTTTAAGACACGGCGCACAACGTATTTCGCAAGCCATGGCCCTTCAAGGCGGCCTCGCGGTGCTCGATGCCGCAGTTCTTAAAGACAGCCAACATCGCGGACTCATCATGGCGGGACTTGGAATGGGCGCACAGGTGGGTGTCCTCCTGCCGTTTTCACGCGCACACGAATCCGAAGCCGACGAAACGGGCATCCGCTATGCCGCCGCCGCCGGCTATGACCCCGCGGAAGGACCTCGTTTTTGGACCCGCTTCTCGAAGATCACCGAAGGCGGCGCGCCTCCGGCCTTCCTCTCGACTCATCCTTCGAGCGCGAGCCGCATCGAACGTTTGAAAGAACTTCAACACGAAGCCGAAGGCCTCTACGAGAGCTCCGAGAAGCATGGACTCGGCGAAAACCTCTAGGGCCTTGTTTTCTCGACGGTCTTAACCGTATCTTCACCGAAGCACCTGCACTTCTTTCGAGGGCCTCAGGCGGCGATCGGTTAAACTCAGGGAGTGAAGCCCAGGTGCCGGGATTTTCGATTGTTTTTAGTGAGCGCGACTCTCGGATTTTCCGTTTGTGCCGCTCGTGCCGATATCGCCGCACCCCTCGCTCACGGCGCTCCCTCGAATGAAAAATTTATCGACGCCTCAAGCCCTCTTCTCGGCTGTTCTCCAAGCGAACGGGCGACGATCAAATCGACCTACGAAGAACTGCTGAAAAATTTCCGCAGGAACGCGATCATCTCTTCGCCGCGCGGCCGCGGCCCCGCACCGTTACTCGCGCCGCTCGCCGCGCTCGAGAATTCATTGCTCGACCAGCTCGTCGGTCGCGATCCCGTAAGCTGTCTCGCCGACGCCGGCATCCCAGAGGAAGAAGCCTGCCTGCTCCTATCGGCGAAATCGTGGAAATTTTCCAGAGCCTCGCCGGACTTCTCGGGAGACGCCGTTGTGAATCGCGACCGCATCTCGATGCCCTCGAAAACGAATCCGGACCTCGACTACGTCGTCTTCTGGAACGAAAAGCGAAAAGAATACTCGTCGCAGGTGATGCTCGTCGATCGCCATCAGCAGCAGAGCGTTGGCATCTTGGACGCCAAAAACCTCCTGCTGCAGAATTTCGAAGTCCAGAGAGGCACGCGTGACTATCGCGGTCACCAGATCGCCACGAGTTCGCCCGCGTTCACGACGAAAAGTTTCGCCTACGCCAACGCCGGATTAAAATCACCGCTGAAAATTTCCGAGGGTTGCTCGGAGTTGTCTTCGAAAATCGACAGGTTTATGTCGGACTCTGCCGCGCGCGATCCGAACGTCGGCGACTGGCAAAAAAATCACGCCACACTTACGAACAGCGCTAAGATCGGCCTCAGCCTCGACGCCGCCGATGAGGGCGCCGATGTCGGCGCGGCGAACGTCTACGAATCCGGCAAAGCCGCCGTCGAAGGTGTGAAATTTTTCTGGGACTATCTCGCGAATCCCGAGATCGCCAATCCTCTCGAGCCCGGATCCAAAACGCACTACCGCACGCTCATCAACGAGAGCCTCGGTAAAATGGGAAGCGAGTCCTTTCAGGAATGCCTCAAAGAGCTCTGCCCCGGATCCAAAAATCCAACGCCCCAGAGCTGCGGAGTTTTCGCCGCTACCCGTGCCCGTGCCTGCGTCGGCGGGAAAATCGCGAAACACATGGGCAAGGAAATCTCCGACTACGTCATGACCTGTCTCACGGGCGGCGCGCGTCCCGACCTCGGCATCAGCGCCGGGGCCGAATCGTTCTCGGCCTGCCTGGCCGATATCTCCGTCGCGACCGCATCCTTTATCCCCGTCGCCAGCGCAACTCGTGGCGCCTCTATCGCGGGACAAGCGGCGTACCGTTCGATGCTCGAAGCGACGAAGACGCTTTCGCCCGTATCTAAGAAGATCCTGAGGACCTGGGCCAAACGTATTATCCGCACGACGGCAGCCGGCACCCTCGTCCCACTCGATCTTGCCGTCAATCAGCTGCCCACTTCACCGAGCGATCTTAAAGGTCTCGAGAAATATCTGAAGAACTTCCTGCAGAATCCCTCGCTCCTGAAGGCTCAGCGTGCGGAAGCGGAAAAACTTCTCGCTCAAGTGAAAGATGCCCGTCGCAGTCCCGAAGCCGTCGCCGAAGCGGCGGGCGACAGCCGCGTCCATCTGCAGAAAGAGCTCGAACGCGCTTACGAGGGCAGCGACACGCAGTGGTATAAACAGAATCTCGAACAGGACCTCGATCAAGCGTTGCTCGAGCGTCAGAATTTCCAGAAGTATCTCGATGAAGGTCTGAAGCCCGGAGAAAAAGTCTACTGGGTCCAGCAGCGCGAACTGAAAGAACTCAACGAGAAACTCTGGGACATCGGCGGGACTGAATACTACCTCATGACCCTGGACCGCGAACTCGGCAAACTCCTCAAGGAACATCCCGAACTTGGTCGCGTCGTCCACCGCAACTACAAAGATCGCGTGATCGTGTCCTCGCTCTCGGCAGAAGACTTCGAGAAACAGGTCCTCGCGCCGCTCCGTAAGCAGGTCTCTACCGAAATCGGCGCCGTTAAAGAACGCCTCGGCACCAGCTACTTATGGAGCGACTACATGGAAGACTCGTTGAAAATCGGACAAGGGTCGTCGCTAGAAAACGCTTTCCTTGATCTGCACCTCGGCGCTCAAGGCAAGACCTTCGCGGACTGGAAAACTGAGATCTCGAAATCACGTCAGCTGCTCGAAGAGCACGTGCAGTCCCAGCATCCCGGGGCTTCAATCGAAAAGTACCTGCGACAGGCGCGTAAACTTCGCGAAGATCCCGAGGCGCTCGCGAAGTGGTTCGCGAGTGAGAAACTCGCTCCCGAGACGGGAAACGAAGTCCTGAAATATCTCGAAGACCTGCGCGTAGCCGACTTCCTTCCGCTCGCAAAACCCATGACCGAAGCCGATCAAAAACTCTTGGCTCACAGTCAAGCCGTGCTCAAAAGTGGCGAGGCCAGTCCGCTCAGCGAGGTTTCGCGCATCGAATCCGTCGTCGACGAGTCATGGATTTTCCAGAGAACTCATTTCCTCAAAGAAGCGCAGAAGGCACGCTACATGGTCGCCACCGACATCCAAGGACTTGGCGAAAAAGCCATGCTCGCCCAGGACAAGTGGCTCAAAGCTGGCGCCGATCCCAAGACGATTTCTACGGTCTATGCCGACACGACAAAATTCCTGAACGGTCGCTACTCGCAGGTCCTCGAAGGTCTCAAGAAAATTTTGGGCCAAGAAGCGTCAATCGGTGTTTATCGTAGCGGCGACGACGCGCTGTGGTCGCTGCCCGAAATGACCATCGAACAAAAGAACGCGGTCGACGCACTCTTCCAGGCTCAGAGCGATATGTATCACGCCGTCGTGGACGTGAATGCCGCGGGCGGGCCGAGCGCCGTAGCAGACGCCGTTCACGGCGCACGGGAAAAACTCTTCAGCGACAAAGCCGTCCTGAAAAAAGTCAGCCAGGAATCCGCTCCGGCCGTGCTTCAACCGAACGTGGATTCGCTGCGCATCGCCTCTCATCCCTCCTGGGGAACCATGACGGCACGACCTGTCGATTCTAAATCGCTCAATCCGGTCTTCGAAGTCCGCACCGAGCATGGCGACGTGGTCGGGATCATGAAGCCCAAACGCCTCTACGATAAATCGTTCTCCTCTTTGAAATCCTACGCGATGAAGTGGGACCTGCTCCGCATGAAGCGCAGTTTCGAAAACGGCGCCGCACTCAACCGCGACGCCGCTGCCCATCAGCTCAGCGAGGCCTACGGTTTCTCGAACGTTCCCTTCTCCACCACACTCGTAACCGATCAGTCGGTGCCCGCAAGCTTCCAGGAATTCTTGCGCGGCTACAAGGAAGGCGCGAGCGCCACCCCGGCCGAACTGACCAAGGTCCCACGCGCGGAAATTCAAAAAATGTATTTGCTGGATGCGGTCCTCGGCTCGCAAGACCGTCATGCGCGCAATTGGATGATCGACGACAAAGGATCAATGAAGCTCATCGACAATGAGTTCTCGCTTCCGCTGACGCCGGCCCCACGGTGGGGACACTACACCGACATCAACGCCTCCTTCCCCCAAGCAAAAGGCCCGATCGAAGCCGAGCTCGCAAAAAAAATTCTCGATATGACCGCGAACAAACAGACCGACACACTCGCCGCCCAGAAGATTCCGGCCGAAGCCATACGACTCGCCAATCTGCGTTTGGAGAAAGTCCAGGAGATGATCCGGGCAGGCTCTTCGATGGAAGAAATCACGGAAGCCTTCAACAACGTCGCATTCATGAATTACAAAGGGATTTTCCAAGTCGTTTTCAACGTCCGCGGAATCGCCGACAGCGTCACGACCCTGGGCGTGCTTCAGAACCGCGCGGGAGCTAAGCAGCGTGAGCCCGCCGTTGAGAAGCCGTTGAACCCTTAACTTGACCCCCGCACCGCTCCCGTTTAGCTTCCGTGCATGAGCGAAAACCAGAATCTGAGTGACGACCAAGAGCACCCCGAAGACATCACCATCACGAGCGAGCGCGCACAAAGCATTCGTGCTCAAGTGAGCCGTCTTCGCGAAGCGGGCTGGATGGAAAGTCTGCGCGCCATCGCTGGGGAACTCGGAACGGACTGGGTCGAAACCGACGAAGGCGAAAGCCTTCCGCTGCCCGGCTTCTCCACGAAAGGTGAAGTCCCCAAGGTTTTCTGCGCACCCCAAGGCCACGCCTCCGAAGGCCTGCGCGTCGCTCTTCAGAACACCGATCTCAAAGTCTTTTTCAAAGACGCCCTTCTTCTTGAACTGAGCTTTTTGCCGAAGGACGGTGACTACGTCGTTTACTTCCTGGACGAATCCCGTCTCGAAGAACTGAACGGTTACGTCGCGAGCCTCGACGAAATCATGAAAGCTGCACGCGCCGCCAAGACCAAGCGTCAGGCGGAGTGGAGCGCACGCTTCAAAAAGTAAATTTTTTAGAAGAGCTCGACGCGGTCGCCGGGCGCGAGTCCGCCGCCCGACTGAAGCATGCCTACGGCGCCATCAAGACCGAAGTAGTCGATCACTTTGCAGGTGCCCTTGACGCGACCCGGAGCCTGACCGATGAAACGGCCCGACTGAGTATCGAAGACGTCCCTGGGAACCTCCACGACCTTCAGGATATCGCCGATGCGAAGACCGGAGCTACGTCCGGCGTTGAGGTAGAGACGTTGTCCTTCGAGTTTCAGGATGCGGCCCGACCAGCCGATCTTGGACGAATAGGGATTGAGGTCCTTGAGCATCCACTGAGCGATCGAATCGGCCATTTTGCGGATTTTCTTTTCGGAATCGGCCAGGCCCGTCGCGTAGCCGAGGATTTCGGAGCGCGTCTCGACGAAAGTTTTCTTGCGGTTGCCGGAGATAAGCGTGCGACCCGAAGCGGCGTCTACCAATTCATAGCTCACACCAATATTGACGGTGATGTCGCGCGATTGGATGAGACCGGTCGGGTCTTTCTTCTCGGTGATGTCGAGTTGGTGGATCTCACCACGCAAGAATCCCGCGATGCCGGAACCGCGTCCGACGCGCGAAACTTGCATCGGATCGGTAAAGGAATCGATCTTCAGATCCATCAGTACAGTCTGATCCGTGACGACGGGGACGAAAGCGCTGTTCTCGTCATTGAGGAAAACGTCCGAAATCGAATCGCGGAAGGTCTGACGAAAATCGATCTGGTTGAGCGCTTCGGGGATCGGAGCGGTGACACGAAGATCGAGCACCCAAATGCGTTTCTTAAGCCCCTCGATGTGGGGAATCTCGGGCGAAGTTTCGTCTTTCGAAATACGCGTGCGGTTCGCTTTCGGTCCTCCATCGCGCCTCACGGGCGCGACGCAAGAAACCGAAGAGGCCAGCAGCACGAAACAAACCCACGTGTGGAAGTGGCGCATCAGTTCTTCTTGGCCCAGCTTCCGTCGAACTTCTGCACGAAGCGACCGGCTTTTTCGTTGTCGATGCGGGAATCACCCATAACGCGCATGAAGACTTCTAGATCTTTGCTTTGCTCGGCAGCGCGAGCTTCGTAGACGGTCTTGCGGTTGGCATTCTCGTCAGCGACCAGGGCTTTGATGTCAGCAGGAGCCGAGTCACTCACCAGGCCGACAAGGCCATCACGCTGTTCGCCGATCTGACCGGCGTCCTTGGCTTTCACGAGGGTGGGTACGCGGTCCTTCATTGAAGAGATCGCCATACCATCCACAGTGCCGGCTGTAGCGATGACGGGACTCAGCAAGAAGAGAGCGCAGACGGTCAACAGAACTGTTTCACGTATGATCATCATGATTTCCTTTTCGTTTTAGGCTTAGAGGAGAGAACCTGCTCTTCGAGGTTGAGGAGATCCTGGTTCTTCTCTTGGATTTCAAGTTTTACCTCGTGATCGATCTTGACGTTCAAGTTGACGACGAAAGGTTTGTCGGAAGGTTCGATCATGATGTGATGAGTGCACGCCGATAACGCAAGCAGCCCGATCAGGGATCCAAGATTTTTCATAGATGACTCGATCATAACTCAGTTCGAGGACTTTGGAAGTCTCCGCTCGAAGTCGTGCAGCACCGAATTCATCAAAAGACTCTCGAGGTCGCCCGTAACGGGGACATTGATTTCGAAGGGTTGGCCATGCGCGAGTTCCGGATTGGACCCCGAAAGGCTCAGCTCGGCGCGCATCAGGAGTTTGGGATTGCGAGTCACGCGTGCGTGGAGGCGGTCGTAGTGAAAGTTTTCGAGGGCCTTCAAGACCATCGCCTGCTGCCCTTTCGCCAGAAGATCCTGGAACTCGCCCAGGGTATCGACCTCGTGATCGCCACCTTGCAGCGCGGGATCGGCGTAGTGAATCTCTCCTTTGCCTCGCGATTCAAAAAGAGCGGGATCGATCGTGAGCCCCACCCCTTTCGCCCATGACAGATTCAGACTCAGATCAACGACTCCCTTGCCACCGATTTTCTCGTTATCAAGTGCGAGCAGCAAATCGCTGAGGCTCAGTTTGTCGCCGGTGAGCTTCATGCGGAGTCCCGAGAGACTCCGATCAAGTTCCAAGACGTCGCTTTTAAGCAACGCTCCTTGCCACTGGGACATGAAATTTCCCCGATAGATTCCGTCGGTCGTCGGCGCAAATGTCACAGTCGTTCCACGCAATGGGTGCTTCTCGAGGATCTTGTCGACCTCGGCCTCGAAGCCGGGACCCGACAACGCACAGGCGGCCGCAACGTTCTCGAGAGAAAAATCCCGAAGAGCGCCGCAGGCGACGTTCAACGAAAGAGAAATATCTTCGAAAGGCGTTTTCGCTCGCAGCATTTTTTTAAGTTTGGCCGTGGTCGAAATGTTCGCCGCAACGATGTTCTTGTCGAGCACGCGTGCGCTCAGGTGCGTGGCGACACGCGCATCCGCAAGGGCATAGACGCCCGCCACGAATTTTTTCGAAACAATAAGATCTTGAAGAACGACTGAAACGTCGGCAAAGGATTTCCCTTGGATCGACAGTGTCCCGTCCGATTTGAGGCCTTGCCAGAAGAGCGCATATTTTGTCGACGCTATGAAGGGCCTGGACCCGTCGTCCTTCCATTCGAGATCTGCGTCGAGCGTCTTCAAAGAAAGCAGAAATTTCTGACCGGCCTCGGATTCCCACTCGGCACTGACGGCGTCGTCGTCGCTTCCGAGGTGGAAGGAATGCCCCTCGACCGTACGCTCGTAAATGCCTTCCAGGAAACTTTCCCCTACAAGCTTGAGACGCGTGCCGACAAGCTTTGAGAGATCCTGCGATGGAAGCCAGAGATCAATGGCCCAGCTGCGAAAATTTCCCGCTTCGTGAGGACTCATACTGAGCTCGGCGTGAAAGGGACTCGAGATGTCCAGGGTACCCTCGAGTTTCGAAAAACTCACTTTGCCTCGGCGCCAGACGCCCTCGATTTCGAAATCAGCCTTTTCGACCTCGGCGAAACCCAATTCGGCGCGCGGCATGCCCGCGAGCGAATGGATCGTGAACGGCACGCCGGAAAATATCTTGGCGAGACTCCATCTGATAACGAGCGGAGGCAATACGAGTTTCAAAGGACTTTCCATTGTCGTATCGACACGCATGCCGTGCCAGGAGAAGTCGCTGATCCGAGACGAGGTTTTGACACCGCCATCCCGCGCGGCCCCGTCGATTTTGGTTGCGATCAGGCCCGGCAGACTCGACCACGCCAGAAGCAGCGCTATCGCGAGGACACCCAACGAGCCCAGCAGTGAGATCACGAGACGACGAGACACAATCCGAATCTAGCGTGGCCTGCCGCTAAGGACAACGTGTGCGCTTTGGCTTAATGGCTTTGTCTCGGCTCTTGAGGATATCCAGAGTCTTGGTATTCTGGGAACCAATGAAAAGATCATACGCTCTTCTCGCGACCCTCGTGTTTCTCTCTTCCTGCGCCTCCGAACTGAAACGACGCTGCGAATCGACCAACTGGTTCGAGTACGGCCAATCCGTAGCGCTTTCGGGCAAACGCCTAAATGCCGACAACTTCGTCGGTCAGTGCAAAAAAGAAAAGGTCGATATCGACGAGGCTCAGCTCGATGTGGGCTTCAAGGCCGGCATGGGTCGCTACTGCACTGCCGAAGGCGCCGCCGATACCGGACGCAAGGGCGACGTGTTCAGCGACGATCTCTGCGATCCCGCGACCGTTTCTTCTCTGCGCAAAGAACATCAAAAAGGCGTGCTCGTCTATTGCAAGCCCGAGAACGGCTATGAGCAAGGCGCACTCGGTAAGACTTACAACAACGTCTGTTCGGAGAAGCTCGAACCCGCTTTCCTCAAACAGTTCAAACGCGGAAAACGCGTTTACGTCTCGGGCGTGATCGAATCCAAGGAATCCGAAATTCAAGCGGCCCAAGACGTCGCCGAAGACGCCTCGAGGTCCGCATCCCGCCTGCGCGCGCAGCTGACGGGTCTTGTCGCCGCGCAGACCATCGCACTCGCGCGCAACTCCAGTCCCGAGGTGCAGTCGCAGATCGACTCCGAGCGCAGCTCGCTTGAGTCACGTATCTATTCCGAAGAGTCGCGGCGCGATCAAAAAGAACGCGAGATCACGAAACTGCGCAATGACATCCGCGAGCTGCGTGTGCAGCTCGGAGCTTCGCTCGACACCTCGCCTAGTGCAGCGCCTGGATATTGAGCGCCCCCGGAAGCGAGATGATGCTTTCGAGTTCCTGCTTGAGTCCGGGGCCCCAATGGACGTGGTCATCGGGGCCGAGATCGAGCTGGGTATTGAAGATCCCTGATTTCAGAAGAGAGAGCGAAACCGGCACATGCCCGCGGTGTTTCCTGAGAATATCCGCGATTTCCGAATAGAGACTCTCGACCGAGTATTTGCCTTCGACGCGGTCCAAATGAAGACTCAGACGCACAGACTGCGGAAGCTTCTCTTCGACGTGCGTGAGATCTTCCACGGCCATTGCGCCACCCATGCTGACTTGTCCGCAAATGAGTTTCGCTTTGTCCTCTTCGAAATCAAGTTCCGCGCGTACCAGCAGAGGACTGCCGCTCTTGAAGAGCGCGTTGAATTCTTTGTAATGTTCGGGGAAGCTGACGAGCTCGACCTGGCCCGAGGGGTCTTCGAGCTTAATGATGCCCATATTTTCGCCGGCCATGCGGCCGCGCTTCACGCGCACTTCGCGCAGTTCCACCACCACGCACGCGATGGTCACGACGGCCTTGGCGTTCTTCTCCGCGAGATCGAAGATCGGAATCGCTCCGGCGACGCGGGCGCGATCGAGGTAACGATCGAGCGGCGAGCCGCTGACGTAGACACCGAGCAGTTGTTTTTCCCAAGCGAGCATTTCGCGCTCCGAAACCACTATGGCTTCGCCGAAACCGGGACCGCGCACGGGTCCCTTCGAGGACTGCGAAGTATCGGCGCTGCCAAAGAGGGACTCTTGTCCCGCTTCGCGCTCCTCACTCAGCTTCGACGCCCACTCCATCGCTTTCTCGACGGTGCCGAGATAAAGACCACGCAAGTCGCGCGCGCTGGTATTCTGTTTTTCGGCGATCGAGTCGAAGGCGCCCGCCTGGATAAGACTTTCCATCGTGCGCTTGTTAATCTTCTTGATATTCACCCGGTTCAAGAAATCAAAGAGGTCGCTGAATTTTCCGCCGACCTCGCGCGCCGCGATGATTTCCGCGACGGCAGCCTCGCCCACGTTCTTGATCGCCGAGAGACCGAAGCGGATGACACCCTCCTGAGCGATCGCAAAGTCGCTCATCGATTCGTTGACGTCGGGGGGATTGACCTGAAGTTTACGCATGCGCGCGTCTTGGATGTAGCGCGAGAGTTTGTCGGTATCGCCTTTTTCGATCGTTAGCAGCGCGGTGAAGAATTCCGTCGGATAAACGGATTTCAGATATCCGGTCTGCGCCGCAAGCATGGCGTACGCGTAGGTGTGCGACTTGTTGAAACCGTAGCCCGCGAATTTCTCGATGAGGTCGAAGAGTTCACCGGCCTTGTTGGCGGGATAACCATTCTTGACCGAGCCTTCGACGAAGGTCGAGCGTTGGGCGGCCATCTCTTTGGGATCTTTTTTGCCCATCGCACGACGCAAAAGATCCGCGCCGCCGAGCGTGTAGCCCGCGATGACTTTGGCGAGTTCTTGGACTTGCTCTTGGTAGACGATGACGCCGTAGGTTTCCGAGAGCACGTCGCTCATTTTGGGGAACATGACTTCGACTTTGGATTTGCCGTGCTTGCGGTTGATGTAGTCGTCGACCATGCCCGCTTCGAGCGGACCGGGGCGGAAGAGCGCCGCGATCGCGGAGATATCGGCGAATCGGTCGGGCTTCATGCGGATACAGAGGTTCTGCATGCCGCCGGATTCCAGTTGGAAGACGCCGAGCGTATCGCCTTTAGCGACGAGCTCATAAATGCGAGGATCGTGAATCGGAATGTTTTGATAGTTGAGCGTCTTGGATTCCGGCTCGCTCCGCTTGTTCACCCAGCGGCATGCGAGATCCATCAAATCGAGCGTGACGAGACCAAGGAAGTCGAACTTTACGAGTCCCGCTTCCTCCGAGGTCTTCATGTCCCACTGACAGATAAGGTTGCCGTTGACGTCGCGGGAGAGCGGCGACAGGTTAACGAGCGGCTGCCCTGCGATGATCACGCCCGCGGCGTGGACGCCCGCCTGGCGCAGCGAACCTTCGATACGAATACCGATGTCGATGGTCTGCTTGACCTTCGGATTGTCGTCGGTGATCTGGCGAAGTTCTTCGACCTTCTCGAGCGACTCTTCGATCGAGAGCGGCTTCGCTTGTTCGATCGGAATAAGTTTCGTGATGCGGTTCGTGTCGGCGAAAGAAAGTCCCAGCACACGTCCCACGTCTTTGATCGCATTCTTGGACTGTTCTTTCGCGTAAGTCACGATTTGGCAGACGCGATCGCGGCCGTATTTTTCGGCGACGTAGCGAATCACCTCGTGACGACGCTCCTGACAGAAGTCGATGTCAAAGTCCGGCATCGAGACGCGCTCGGGATTGAGGAAGCGCTCGAAGAGAAGCCCGAACTCGATCGGATCGAGATCGGTGATATTGAGAACCCACGCGCAAAGCGAACCCGCGCCCGATCCCCGCCCCGGTCCGACGGGAATACCGTTGTCTTTTGCCCACGTCACGAAATCCGAGACGATGAGATAATAACCGGCGAAACCCATCTTCGCGATGATCGCCATCTCGTAGTCGAGACGATCCCAGTAAGGTTTTTCTTTGTCGGCGCCGCTGATCTTGTTCTGACCCATGCGGACCTTGAGTCCAGCGGCGCAGTCGTTGCGGAAAATCTCGTCCGCGGTCGAGAAGCCCTCGCGCTTGAAATCGGGAAGGTGGTAAATGCGCTTGCCTTCTTTGTCACTGAACTTCAGCTTCACGTTGCAACGCTCGGCGATCTTCACCGTGTTTTCGATCGCTTCAGGAAGATGCGAGAAACGCTCCTGCATCTCCTCGGGACTCTTGACGTAAAATTCCTGCGAGACGAGAGCGGAACGCGGGTTCTGTTCGAGAGAAAGTTTCTGATCGACCATCAGCCAGATTTCGTGTGCGAAGGCGTCGTCGCGGCTCATGTAGTGAGCGTCGCAGGTCGCCACGATGGGGAGTTTTTTTTGCTTCGCCCATGTGACGAGCTGCTCGTTGCACTTCATCTGCGGCGAGAGACCGTTGTCCTGCAGCTCGAGGAAGAGTCGATCAGGGCCGAAGCTAGCGATGAGTTTATCGAGAGTAGCCGCGGCTTCCTTGGGTTGATCCTGCAGCAAGAAAGAATTGATCACGCCCTTCATGCCACCCGTGAGGGCGATGAGGCCCTCGTTGTGTTTGAGCACCACGTCGAGCGGCAAATAAGGACGCACTTCGCCGTCCTGGAAGCCGAACTCGGTATGCGCGCGCGTTGAGAGACGACAGAGATTCCAGAAGCCTTCGGTGCTTTCGGCGAGCAAAACCATATGGCGATGGAAGGGGCCGGTGCCCTCGACTTCGACGCCGATTTCCAATCCGTAGATCGGCTTGACCTTACCTTCGGCTTTCGATTTGCAAGCTTTTTGGAAATGAAGGGCGCCGTAGAGGTTGCCCCAGTCCGTGACAGCGACGGCCGACATACCGAGTTCGTTTACGCGCGGCACGAGCTTATCAAGCTTGATAAGACTCTGCGAAAGCGAGAACTCGGAATGCAGGTGAAGATGGACGAACGACACTGGCGCGTACTCAAGTAAGAATTCAGGTCTTACGCAAGGCTTAAGCGGCATTAACGCGAGGCGCAAGTCCGCGTGATTGCCTGCGATCAGTTATCGAGGCCGAGGTCTTTGGCGATCCAGAAATAGAGGCGCGATTCAGTTCCTATTTTAACGAGCTGAGAGCCCAGTTCCCAGCGACTCGGAGTCTTCAAGAGCGGCAGGCCCATCGCAGCAAGATCGAAGCGCCGTTCGATTTTACGCGCTTCGATCGGAGACGAGCCGTGTGCGGAAACGGCAGGCACCTGACTCCCTTCCGTAACGACGACGAGAGCGTGGTTCTCGATACGCAGTGCGCGGAACTTCTCGCCGGGGACGATCGCGACGAAGCGCTGCACGCTCGCCACGCCGGGTGCGGCGAGTTGCGCTTCGATCGTTTTGCGACGCGAATCGCTTTCGGTTTGGGTCATCAGTCGCGCTGCGAGATCACGCGTCCCTGAGCGCGCCTCAAGTTTCTTGTAAGCCAAGACGCGAAATTCCGTCTGAACGCTCATCAGCTGATTTTCGAAGAGCATACGCTCGGTAGCATCGGGGAAAGCGCGAATCATAAGCGGGGCGTCGCGTACAAGGAGCGCGCGTTTTAAATCGCGGCCGCTCGGCAGTACGGTGCGCGAAAGTCCATGAGAACGCAGATTCCTTTCGAGCCTTGCGGGAATGAAACTTAAGGGGCCACGCGGGAGATCGCTCACTTGCGCGAGTAAATCGGCCACCATGGTCGAACAATTGCGCAGAAAAACTTGGTAGGGTTTGGAATATTGTTTCGCGAGAATCTGATTGAGCGCGAGCACGAGATCTTGGCGCTCCTGCGGCGTAAGATCTAATACGAGCGTCGTGACTCTAACCATCGTCTCGCGAGAGGCTGCGATGTAGCGCGTCTGGAAGGGCTCGTTCCAGGATATGATCTTCAGCGCGCTGCCGATGTGAAAGTAAGCAAGCGGAGAAAAAACGCCGCCGCCGACTGACGGACCAAATCCGACGGTCATGTCGGACGCCCCCGGTGAGCT
>JBDSDI010000106.1:0-3130 GCA_039920645.1 Bdellovibrionota bacterium
AAAGTTCTCGAGACGCTCTCGCCCGTAGACAAAGCTTTCATCTACGATTCGGGCAACGTTCCAGAATCCCTCAACGAAGAACAGCGTCGCGAGCTGCGTGGCCACGTCGAAGAGCTCGTACAGGAACATCAGCGACTGCCCTACTACGAAGGACTTCTGGGACCCTCAGCGCGCGAGCTCAAGGCGCTGCTGCAGATCACCGCGCAGAACGATCACTTTCCTACTCTCAGTCCTAACGCGATCTTCGCCGAGCTGAGGGATCTCGTGAAGCGTCCTCAGGATTTCGAATATCTTCGTCAGGAGTCGATGGGGCTCTACCATAACTTCGACGGACTCATAGAAGAAGTGCGCAAGGTCTGGCTCGACTGGGTCGAAGAAGAGATGCGCGCAAGTCTGGACATGGAGCAAAGCCATCAGCTCCGCGAGTTCCTGAAAAACTATGTGTACCACACGACCCATTACGTCCGTGACGAGAAGATCCGCAACCGCGTGACCGGTAAGAGCGAAGCTCCCGACGCGTCTCTAATGAAAGAGTTCGAGAACCTCGCGGGCGTTTCGGTCGGAATGTCCGGCGACTTCCGCAAGAACATCATCGCACGTCTCGGCGCCTGGTCCGTCGACAACTCGTCGCGGGTGATGGGCGATGAGTTGCCTTACGCCGACATTTTTCCCGATCTCATGGAAAAACTCCTGGGCCACTACCGCGAGTCCCAGAACTCCAAGAT
Organism: Bdellovibrionota bacterium; assembly: GCA_039920645.1. GTDB lineage: Bacteria > Bdellovibrionota > UBA2428 > UBA2428 > UBA2428 > CAMCVE01. The sequence continues at coordinate 726 of JBDSDI010000106.1, forward strand.
CCGTTCCATGGGCGCGCTCATTCTGGACTTGAAGGAGATCGAAGCCCTCACCCACGCAAGCTCCGATCAGCAACAGCTGAGCGAATCTCGACAAATGCTCATCAAAGTTTATAAAGGACTTCAGACGCAATTCGGTTACGGTCCCAAGGGTGCCCAAGAAGCGCTTGTGGAGCTGATCAAAGCCCGCTACGTTTGAGCACACGGTCCCTCGCGGGACTAAATGTTTTAAAAAACTTATAAGTGACCAAAGGTTAACTTATGTATGAGGATAACTTGTGAATAACTCTCTACGCATCATGGCTTTGAAGGCTGAAGAAATGCACCGCGTTGTCTTTGTAAATGGCCGAAATGAAGGCGGAATTAATAGCATCTACGATCCCGCTTCGGAGTCGGAACTCTTCCAAGTATTTATCCACACTCAGCTTCCCTACACGGAGATTGAACGCCAAGAGTTCGCACGATTTGAGGAAGCACGCAGTGCCGCTTCGAAGCTTTTCCTGGATTGGGAGATGCTGACCTGGGACCTCAAAACCCGCCGCCCTTGTGAAGAAGGCGGCAAAGAATGCGGGTCCGGCGAATGCGACACCTGCAAAGAGATCAAGCTCGAGGGCGGTCTGCCACCTGCCGAAGCCGGCTGTGGATCCTGCGGGGGCGCTTAGAATGCCTTCAATGTTGAAACTGAGCGTCCTCGGAATTCTTTTGGGGGCCTGCGCCTTTTCGAGTTCGTCGAAACAAAGAGCCCAAAGCGTGGAAGCCGATAAGGTCGAACTGGCGACCGTCGAGAAATCGCTCCATGTCGGCATGAGCCTTCAGGAAGTGAAAGAAATCTCACCCAAGACCGCCAACTGTCGCGGATCCAAGAAGAGCTTCATGACTTGCACCGGAAGTTTCCGCGTTCAAGGTGATCGTTATCTCCCCACCTTACCTGTTGGAGACGTCGGCGACACCAAAGTCGCCCTCGATCCGCTCGGCGTAGGCGCACTTCCCTACAAAGCCAGCAAGTCCGAGACAATCACGTTGCACTTCAACAAGAACAAACTCGAGCGCTGGGAATCTACGATCGTACGCCACTGAGCGCAGGGATGCTCGGGCACGAAAGTGTGCGCCTGTGGCACACTTTCCCGCTCCTCACTTATTAACGAAGTCCATCCACATACGTGAGGTCTGGATGCCAGCGTTCGCCTGGTATTTACCCTTGGTGTACTCGCGGATCTCGCCTTCGACGGAGTGATAGAAGATCTGACAGATCGGCACGTTCGCGTAGATACGAATGGGATGGATACAATGCATCTCAAGCGTCCAGAAGCCCTTGAAACCGACATCGCCGAAACCAGCGGTTACGTGGACGAAAAGTCCGAGACGGCCCACGCTGGAGCGTCCTTCGAGCATAGGAACGAGATTGCGGGTCTCGGTGTATTCGACGGTGCGTCCGAGATAAAGGTTGCCGGGCTGGAGCACGATTCCCTCGGAACCGATCTCAAGGTCACGCGCCGGATTGTCTTTTTTCATATCGAGAGGCATCTCGGTATAGACCTTGAGCGCCTTATCGAGACGGAGATTGTAGGAGTTCGGGTTGACGAACTTTTCCTCGAAGGGCTCGATGACGATATCGTTGCCGAGGCGTTTTTGGATTTCCGGTCCGCTAAGAATCATACTGATTTGGAAATTAGCAGACGAGCAGCACTTGGCAACGTCCTCCAGAATGATTTCTAGAGACGCCTAAAGACGCGCCCGCCCCAGGACTCGGCCTCTTTACTGAGACCTTTGCGTGCTTCGAGGATGGGACGTTCGCGCGTCTGGGTACGGCATTCTTCCAGCAAGAAAAATTTTTCCGTGGCACGCGCCTCGAACTCTTCGGTCGCTGGTCCCTCGAGAAGACCGCTCACCACCCAGGGCGCTCCGCGCTTCACGAGTTGGGCTAGTTCCGGAAGCAGCGAGGCGAGGACTTCGGCGTAGATATTGGAAAGCAGCAGATCGCCGGGAGGCCATTTGTTCTTTTCGCGTTTTAGATCGGCTTGTGGACCGCAGACAAGACGGCAGCCCTCGAGTGAAACGTTGTTCAACGCGAAAGTTTTTTTGACTTCGAGTTCGCAGAGTGGATCGAGATCCGTCATGACGATCTCAGATTCGGGGAAGAACGTACGCGCTGCGACCGCGAGAATACCGCTGCCGGTTCCGATATCGTAAATTTTCTTAGGACGGAAATCCGAATTGCGCGAGAGAAGCTCGAGGAACTCGAGACACATCTGCGTCGTGGGATGATCGCCCGTACCGAAAGCCATGCCCGGCTCGACGATGAACGCCTGTCGTCCTTCGGGAGCGTCGTCCCAGGGCGGACCCACCCAAAGGTTTTCACCGAAGCTCACGCCTCTGACGCTTTTCTTGTAGTTCTCCAAATAATCCGT
>JBDSDI010000107.1:0-6425 GCA_039920645.1 Bdellovibrionota bacterium
ACGCGATGTTTGCTCGAACGACGCGAACTCCAAACCGTTGTCGTTGGTCATCGAGCGCACGTGAAATCCCCATAGCGCTTTTATGGTTGCATTATGAACGCCCTGCGCTCATTCCCTCGAGTCTCTCATGCGCACCAGACGCGATTTACGGTCAACGATCGTGAGCATCGCCGATTCTTCGCGAGGGCCTTCGATTATGTCGCGTTCAAATTGCTTTTGGAAATTTCGACAACTCCCGCGCTTGGTTCTCTACGCAGACAAATGAGTTCCGAGGCAAAAGCTTCAGCAAAGGGAAGGGACTTTGGTGCGATGCGTTGCTTTGCTTTGCTTTGCCCTGGCTCTTCGATCGTCAATCGTCAGATTCCTTGCTGATGCTTGCTTGTCGCATGAGGAGAAGCTGAGCAGAATAGGGAGCATGGCTGCAGCTCCCAATCCCAAAAGAAACGCGCTTTGGTCGGATGTCTTCTTGAGCGAGGACCATCGTCTTCTTGCGGAGATGGCTAGGGATTTCGCGCGACGCGAGATCGAGCCTCTGGCGGAGAAGATCGATCGCGATCACATGTTCCCCAAAGAGATCATTCGGCAGATGGGAAGCCTCGGCTTTCTTGGAATGATGGTCCCAGCCGAGTGGGGCGGTGCAGGACTCGATACGCTCAGTTATGTTTCGGCTCTTGAGGAAATTTCGGTGGCCTGCGCATCGACTTCGGTAATCATGAGCGTCAACAATAGCTTGGCCTGCGCACCGCTGGTGAAATTCGGTAACGACGATCAGAAGGAACGCTTCCTGAAGCCTTTGGCCTCGGGCGAGAAGCTCGGCTGTTACTGCCTTTCCGAACCCGGTAGCGGATCTGATGCTGCTGCGATGAAAACGCGAGCCGTAAAAAAAGGAAACGTTTGGGTTCTTAACGGTGTGAAGAACTTCATCACCAACGGTCGCGAAGCGGATTTCGCAATCGTTTATGCGATCGTGGATCCCGACAAGAAGCACAAGGGTATCGCTGCTTTCGTGGTCGACGCTAAATCCAAGGGCTACAGCGTCGGTAAGGTCGAGGACAAACTGGGTATTTGTGGATCGAGTACGACGCAGATCATGCTCGAGAACGTGGAAGTTCCGGAATCGTGTTTGCTTGGCGCCGATAATGATGGCTTCAAGGTCGCGATGTCGACGTTGGATGGCGGTCGTATCGGTATCGCCTGCCAAGCAGTGGGCATCGCACGCTCAGCTCTCGAAGAAGCCGCAGCCTATTCGCTCCAACGAGAAGCTTTCGGGAAACCGATCGCCGACCTTGGCGCTATTCAGATTCATCTCGCCGATATGGCCACCAAAACCGATGCCGCACGACTGCTCATGCGCGCTGCCGCTCAGCTGAAAGACACCGGTAAACCTTTCGGTAAACAAGCGGCTGAAGCGAAGCTTTTTGCCTCGGAAACGTGCATGGAAGTCGCGACTCGCGGCATTCAGGTGCTTGGCGGTTACGGCTACACCAAGGACTATCCCATGGAACGTCACTTCCGCGATGCCAAGATCACCGAGATCTACGAAGGGACGAGCGAAATCCAGCGTATCGTCATCGCGCGTAGTCTGGTGAAAGAGCTCTAAGATGAAGAGACCATGTTTGGCCGGTTACACCGCATTCCCAAACAATCTCTAACGGGACTTGCTATTGAGAAGGCATAAATCTAAGAAATGTTAAAAGAATCTTGTATTGATAAGCTTAACGAGAGATCCTCTTAGAACGAGCTTCCGTAGGAGACTTTGAATGCTGAATTTCCTCAAATCATCTGTCGCTAAAAAGTTCATCATGGGCCTTACGGGCCTCGGCCTCGCGGGTTTCGTGCTCGCACACATGTCGGGCAACTTACTCGTCTTCAAGAGTCCCGAAGCCTACAATATGTACGGCCATATGATGACGCATAATCCTGCGTATCCGCTCATCTCCTGGGGACTCGTCGCCATGATGGTCGTTCATGCTTTCGTCGGCATTCTTTTGACCAAAGAAAACAAGTCGGCTCGCAGTTCCGGCTACGCGGTCCAAGCCAGCGCAGCGAAGTCGGTTACGGCCGCTTCCAAAACAATGATTTTCTCGGGATCGATCCTTCTCTTCTTCATCGTTTCGCACCTCGCGACCTTTAAGTACGGCCCTCACTATGAGATCACCTACAACGGTCTCGTCGTCCGAGATCTGCATCGTCTCATGGTCGAATGTTTTCATAGCGTCGGCTTTGTCGCGTGGTACGTTGTCGCTCTCGTGATTCTCGGCGTTCACCTGCGTCACGGAGTCTCGTCGATCTTTCAGTCCCTCGGCTTCAACCATCCTCGTTACACTCCCGCGATCAAGCTGATTGGCGTTCTTTACGCCGTCGTGGTTGCCGCAGGTTTTATTTCTCAACCTATCTACGTCTACTTGACCCACTAAGGAATTAGGAAAAAGGAAAGTCGCCATGACGAATCGTGTTCTCGACGCCAAATCCCCCCAAGGTCCTTTGGCCGACAAATGGACCAACTACAAATTCGAATCCAAACTCGTGAATCCGGCCAACAAACGCAAGTTCAGTGTCATCGTCGTCGGTACGGGACTCGCAGGAGCTTCGGCCGCCGCGACCCTTGCGGAACTCGGTTACAACGTCAAAGCAATTACGATGCACGACTCTCCACGTCGTGCGCACTCGATCGCAGCTCAAGGCGGCATCAATGCCGCGAAGAACTACCAGAACGATGGCGACTCCGTTCATCGTCTCTTCTACGACACCATCAAAGGCGGCGATTACCGCGCGCGTGAGTCCAACGTGCACCGTCTCGCCGAAGTCAGTGTCAACATCATCGATCAATGCGTCGCCCAAGGCGTGCCCTTCGCACGGGACTACGGCGGTCTTCTCGAAAACCGTTCCTTCGGTGGCGCCCAAGTTTCGCGCACCTTTTACGCGCGCGGCCAAACCGGCCAACAGCTTCTCATCGGCGCCTATCATTCGATGATGCGCATGGTGGGCGAAAAGAAAATCGAACTCCTCGCACGTCGAGAAATGCTCGACCTCGTTGTCGTCGACGGAAAAGCCCGCGGTATCATCGTGCGTAATCTCGTGACCGGCGAAACCGAGCGTCACGCGGCCGATGCGGTCCTAGTCTGCACCGGTGGTTATTCCAACGTTTACTACCTTTCGACTTCGGCTCGTATGTCGAACGCGACGGCCGCATGGCGCTGCTATAAGCGCGGTGCCGCTTATGGCAACCCTTGCTACGTTCAGATCCACCCGACCTGTATTCCCGTAACGGGCGAACACCAATCTAAACTGACACTCATGTCCGAATCGCTCCGTAACGACGGACGCGTCTGGGTTCCCAAAGCTGTGGGCGATAAACGCCCACCGGCGCAGATTCCCGACGAAGAACGCGATTACTATCTCGAGCGCATCTATCCCAGCTTCGGAAACCTCGCGCCTCGCGACGTTTCCTCCCGCGCGGCGAAACGCATGTGCGACGAGGGCAGGGGCGTCGGACGCTCGGGTCTTGCGGTTTATCTCGATTTCCGCGATGCGATCAAACGCGACGGTATCGATACGGTCAAAGAGAAGTACGGCAATCTCTTCGACATGTATCATCACATCACCGACGAAAACCCTTACGAACTCCCCATGCGCATTTATCCGGCAGTTCATTACACGATGGGCGGACTTTGGGTCGACTACAACCTCATGTCCAACGTTCCCGGACTCTTTGTTCTCGGCGAAGCGAACTTCTCCGATCATGGTGCAAACCGCCTCGGCGCTTCGGCTCTGATGCAAGGTCTGGCGGACGGTTACTTCGTTATCCCTGCGACGCTCGCGAATTATCTTGGCGGCACTAAGCTTGAAAAGATCGATACGCAAAACCCCGCTTTCGCAGAAGCGGAGCGTTCTACTCAAGCTCAAGTCGAGAAAATGATTTCCATCAAAGGCACGCGTTCCGTGGACGATTTCCACAAAGCGCTTGGCAAGCTCATGTGGGAATACGTTGGAATGGGCCGGACCGAAGCGGGTCTCAAACAGGCGCTTATCGAGATTCCTAAGCTGCGCGAGGAATTCTGGAAAGACTTACGTATTCTCGGAGATTCCCATGACTACAACCTCGAGCTCGAGAAGGCCGGGCGAGTAGCCGACTTCTTCGAGCTCGGTGAATTGATGGCCCGCGATGCGCTTGACCGCGACGAATCGTGCGGCGGCCACTTCCGCGAAGAACATCAGACTCCCGACGGCGAAGCGATCCGTAACGACGAAAAGTTCGCCAATGTTTCGGCCTGGTTCTTTGAAGGCGAAGGCAAAACACCCACTCTGCAACGCGAAGAACTGAAATGGGAATTCGTTCACCCCAGCGTTCGAAGCTACAAATAAGGAGCAGGCGGATTATGGCATCGACTCATACACACACACCGACCGACATCTCGGCCGCCCCTAAGGCGATGACCCTTACTCTCAAAGTTTGGCGCCAAGCCGGACCTCAGGCCGAAGGCCATTTCGAAGAATACAAAGTCGACGGGATCATTCCCGATATGTCTTTCCTTGAGATGATGGACGTTCTCAATCAGAAGCTCATCGTTAACAACGTCGAACCCGTCACTTTCGATCACGATTGCCGCGAAGGAATTTGCGGAACGTGTCTCATGGTGATCAACGGCAGCGCGCACGGTCCCGATCGCGGCGTGACAACCTGTCAATTGCACATGCGCCGCTTCCAAGACGGCGACACTATTGTCATCGAGCCCGCGCGAGCGAAAGCCTTCCCGATCATTAAGGACCTCTCGGTGGATCGCTCTGCCTTTGATCGCATTACCGCCAAAGGCGGATTTATTTCCGTCTCCACTGGAAACGCCCCTGACGCAAACGCGATTCCCGTGCCTAAGGAAGCCTCCGATCTCGCGATGGACGCCGCTCAGTGCATTGGTTGCGGAGCCTGCGTCGCTTCATGCAAGAATGCTTCGGCAATGCTTTATACCTCTGCAAAGGTTTCGCACTTTGCGCTTCTACCCCAAGGTCAGCCCGAGCGCGCCTCTCGCGTTTTGAGCATGGTCAAACAAATGGACTTCGAAGGTTTCGGAAACTGCACGAATACCGGTGCCTGCGAAGCCGCCTGCCCAAAAGAGATCACTCTCGAAAACATCGCACGTATGAACCGAGAGTACATGAGAGCTATGTTCCTCTCTCGTAAGGGTTGATTCGAAAAACTAGACGACGCCCTGTCTCGCGAGTTCCGCGCTTAGGGTCTCTTTGCTCCACTTTTCCCATTTCTCGAAGTCCTTCAGAAAGTCCGTGACCATGAAACGCGGTCCGAAGGTCACGACGACTTCGATCGGGCCCGCTTTTGGGAGGCTCAGGGCATGATCGAGCATCGAATCGATTTGGAACGCTGCGATCGCAGCGGGGTTGTAGCAGATGCACATCGCCTGCATGGGAATCTTGTTCTCTTGAGCTCGCTTGAAAACGCCGGCACGCCACGGGAGTCCTTTAAGGCTCGTTGTCCCTTCAGGGAAGACGACAACGCGACGGTTTTTCTTGGTGATAGCGTTGCTGAGGGCGTCGCTCGTATTCTTTCTGGATTCCTCGGAGCTTCTTTCAATAAAGATGACGCCGAAGCCTTCGGCCGAGGGGCCGATGAGCGGTATCGATTTCACTTCCGCTTTGGCCACGAAACTCATGGGTTCGATAGATAGGAGTACGGGGATATCGAGATAGGACATGTGGTTGCCAACGAGAATTCCGGGACCCGTGTCGATATCGTCGCCTTTGAGGGTGACGCGGATATCGAATGCGCGACAGATTTTGCGTGCCCATCCCTGAATGTCTTTGCGGGCCATGGGGCTATCGGCCGTGAGCTTGCCTGTCGAGAAACCTTTCATGAGTCGAGTGCCCGTGCCGATCGTGACCCACGCTACTTGCGAGAGCGACCACGACGAGAGGAGCTTGTGTTTGATGTCTTCGGCCGAGGGCATCATTCTTCGTAACCGACTTCACTTTCGAAGTAGCCCTGTTCGATCAATTTGGCGGTCACCCAGTCGTGGACTTCTTTTTGGATGGCCAGAAGGTCTGCTTCGGGATCGTTGATCTTTCGAGCCGGGAAAAAATGAATCGTCAATTCCGTGGGTTCATATTGGTTGAGATACCACATGTGGAAAGCGAGTGTATCGTCGTCGATGTAGGCCGCACGACGAATAGGTTTGTAGACAAAACCCATCGGTTGCACCCAAAGATTCCGGTCGTGAGCGACGCGGAAAATCCCACGACGCCAGTTCTTTCCCTCGATACTCGTCGTACCCTCGGGGAAGATGCAGACCTTTTTACCCTGCTCCGCTACTGCACGACCGATCGTATCCGAGGTTTCGACGCGCGATTTGGGAGAACCTCGTTCTACGAAAATCGAGCCCGCCATGCGGGTGCCCGCTCCAATGATCGGCCAG
>JBDSDI010000108.1:0-3758 GCA_039920645.1 Bdellovibrionota bacterium
GCAGGCGCTTGGGCGTTTTCATGGTACTCCGCAGTTTCATCGGGTTAATGAGATCTTTAAGTGCATTGTACCCTAAATCGTTTGTCTTACAAACAATATCTGATACGATCTAATTAAGATGCCGAGAAGAACTTCCAAGTCTGTCAAAGCCGGCTCAAGTTCTCCGCTGGATCCACCGATCGTTTCGGCTTTCGAGATCCATCCCGCCATGAAAGCCTACTTTGGTTACTGTTTGGTCAAATCCGGGCACCGGTTGCGGGCTCTTTTGGATATCGAACTTCGCAGTATCGGCATCAGTATATCTGAGCTTTCGACTTTGAGAATCGTTGAGCTCTCGGGTCCGACGAGCCAAGTCGAAATCGGTCGCTACATGGGGATGGACCGGGCCAGTGTCGTTAAACTTATCGATGGCTTGGAAAAGAAGAAGCTGGTGCGCCGCACCCCGCATGAACAAGATCGCCGCGTAAAGCTTGTGGTTCTTACGCCTCATTGCAAAACGCTATTGAAACGGGCGGCCAAGATCCGCGAAGCTTGCGAAAATAAGTTCCTTGAAGTTTTGAGTCCCGCGGAGCGCGAGACCCTTCGCAAGATTATTCCCAAACTTCTTTCGGGGGAGTGATCCCTAGGGGTGAAAGTTTTATGACGGTCCTGGCGTTCGCCCGCTGCAGTCCTTAGAGTGGAGTGGAGGCAATTCCGGCATGAAAAAGCTCGTCCTTATTCTACTTGCGATTCTCTCTACTCTTGCCGAGGCGTCTAGCGCCCCCAACGTACTTTTCGTCGACAGCTCTTTTCCTCCCCTCGTGAATCCTAAGATCAGCTTTCGCCCGCCGAACTGCGCCTGGCTGAGTGAAACCGAAGCTCAAGTCCCCGCGACCGGAACTTGCTACGACGTTGCCGAGTGGTCCGAGCTCAGTGCCGAAGACGCGCATCGCCTGCGCGGTCTTGTCGATCACCTTTCGGGAACGACGAGTCCCGAGGCGCAAGCGTGGCAAGAAATCGAAGCAAGCGAGCCCGCCGAAGCGAGACGCGTGAAGGGCGTGTATCTCTTGTCGGTGCATGGCACACGTTCGATCGCCGTAGCAGCGCTTTCCTCCCAGGGCAAGCTTCGGCCACTGGCGCTAAGAAACCTCAGCTCCAAGGCGGGTGCCGATATCGAGCAGACCCAAGGCGCGGGCGCGCTCGTGAACACTAGAACCAAAAATGTTCCTTATAAGAACGGGTGCCTTCTCTATAACTGGACCGAGGCCGACATGGCGGGTTTCCGGGCGGGCGGCATGCGCAGGGCCCAGAGTCGGATCGCAGAAACGCTTGCACTGAATCCTACGCTTCGGATCGTGAATATTTCCCTGGGCTACAAGCGCTCGTGGATCCTTGATGACAACCCGAAGTGCGACGCCGCTCAGGTCGACAAGGAGTACGCCGCGCTGGAATCGTCGTGGAAAAACCTCTTCGCGAAATTCGCGGATCGGCTTTTTATCGCCGCCGCAGGCAACGAGACCGAAAACTTTGACAAGATCGAACTGAGACACAACGATCTCTGGGCGCGCCTTTCGACAACACCCAATCTTATTCTCGTTGGTGCGATGACCGCGCTTGGAACGCGCCTGCCATCTTCGAACTTAGGACTTCCGGTCTCGATCTTCGCGCTCGGCGAGCACATTCCGGCGCTCTCGCCTCTGCCCACGGTGATCGCGGGCCACCCGAGTCGCCTTCAAGGAACGAGCTTTGCGGCGCCGCTTGTTTCGGGCCGCGCGATTGCGCTCTGGGAAAAAAATCCCAAGCTCGCTCTCGTGGAGATGAAGGCGTTGCTCGTGAAGACTTTCAACGACGAACAGCTGCATCTGCTCTTCGCTCAGTTCGAGAAGGTCTGCCGTGGAGAAAAAGCGCTAAATGCCTGTCTCGATGCGATCGCGGATCTGATCTCTCGGCCACTGCTCTGGAGCGATACGCATCTGCTCTACGTGAAGGGCCGCACGGATTGGAAATTCAAACCGTTTGCGATTCAGTTCCAGAAAGACCTACCCGTTCTCGGACAGACGCGTCTCGTCGAAGTGGGCGGCGAAGCGCTTCCGACGCTCATTCTGAAACCGTCGGACAATCCTTACGAACTTCTCATCACGCTTCATCACGAAATCTATCATTTCTCGTCGATGGCCGAGTCTGCCAAGACCTTCACGTCGAGTGGTCGTGTGAACGCCTGTATCACGCCGTATCAGCTCGCGCTCCTTCGCGACGAAATTCCTGCGTATGAGCGGGAATCGCGTTTCTTTGAGACCGCGCCGGTTTGGTTTAAGAAAAAACTCACCGGTAAAAAATACCGTTCGCAGCTTCTCGACAAGAACGTCGATGCGCCGAACTTCTACAAAGAGCTTCGTGCGGCAACGACCAAGGACTCGAAGTTTCTCGTGAGACGCTTTGTGGATCTCGGTGCGTATCCACCCTGCGTTCTCGATCTTTTCTGAGATTCAAACGAAGAGTTCCGGTTGCGATTCACTGAAAAGTTTGACGGGTTTTGCAAGATGAAGCGCGGGGCGCGTGAGGATAAGATCTGAAAGCCGTGCGAGAGTCTCGGCGCAGAATTCCTCGTGCGGCTGATGGATGAAGACATAGGCGCGCTTCACGCCCAAGGCGCTCACTTCTTCCAAGCGGTCGACCCATTCTGTTAGCCGCGGCATATCGGATGTAGGATCTTCGGTACCCAGGAAGCGGATCATCGTTTCGCTCGAGACAAAGCTTTGGTGAAGCGAATGGCGCTTAGCGAGCGTATCCGAAATTGTCGCGGTCACGTTGTAAAATTCGAGAAGTCCCTTGGCTTCGGAGATCAGTGCATGGTCTGAGAACCATCCCGGATGACGAAACTCGACGGCAAGCGCGGCCTGCTCGGGTTTATGTTTCAAAAGCGTCTCCAGCACGCGTAGGCTTCGGGTATCGAAAGTTTCCGGAAGTTGCAAAAATGAAAGCCCCCATCGGGATCCGAGCACTTCAAACTCTTTCCAGAAGCGATCAAAAACTTCGAGCCGCGTTTTCATGTCACTCGAATGACTCGCGCCACGCGGGACCTTCGGGCAAAACTTAAAAGTCTCCGGCGTATCCGCGGCCCATTTTTCGAGACGGTCTGCCGTGGGAATTCCATAGAAGGTCGCATTGAGCTCGATCGCCGGAAGCGCTTCTCCGTAGTGTTTGAGAAAATCGGCGACGCGCGCCTTCTCGGGATAGAGCGTGCCCTTCCAGCCGGCGCATCCCCAGATAGGTGCGCCGAGCAGCACTTCGAGTTTCGCTGAGGTGGCGGGAGCGCTTGCGCGCAAGGGGTCACGGTCAAGTGGCGGCAGCTTACGCGAAACTCCGTGTGAATCGCCCTGGCCGAACTTCATAGGTTCTCTTTACTGGCGACGGACCGAATATGCGAAGTACTTTGTCGGACTGATGTAGCCGCGTGTGCCCTTAAGGCAGACGGTCTGTCCTGTGTGAAGGCCCGCGAGAGTGTCTTGGGCTTCTTCGTTCAAAGGGACTATTTCCTGCGTGTAGGCGACGACTTCACCCTCCTCATTTTGCCGGCGGCCAGTGACGATAGCCGGGTGATCGGCGACGCCATCGACTCCAACGGGGACCAGTGTGAATTCGAAGCAGCTCTCGGAAGCGGCAAAGGCCTGCGAAGCCAAAACAAGAGAAAGTCCCAGACCGAAAGCTTTGAAGTTCATAATCGAATCCTCCTTGGATCTTAGGGATTTATACGCCTGTGGCCTGGCCGGGTCAAAGCC
>JBDSDI010000109.1:0-9443 GCA_039920645.1 Bdellovibrionota bacterium
AAAAGCGACTTCCCAGAGACCGAAGTCTTCTGAGAAGTCGCGCTAGGGCTAGTTCAGCTTAGGATTACTGCAGAAGCTTGAGAGCCATGGACGTGCTCTGGTTAGCTTGAGCCAAGACCGAGGTCGAAGCTTGAGTCTTCACAGTGTCACGAGCCAGATCTGCGGTAACGGCAGCGTAGTCGGCGTCTTTGATACGGGACACAGCAGCCGAGAAGTTCTCGATACCGGTTTCGGTGTTGTTGATCGTCGATTGGAGACGGTTCTGCAACGCGCCGAGGTTAGAACGGTTCGAGTTCAGGACGATAAGGGACTTGTCCAGTTTCTCGAGGCCATCTTGAGCGGAACCTTTTTGAGTGATGTCGATCCCTGACAAGCCCAAAGAGTCCAAGCTCACGTTGGTCTCACCGGGGTTGTACGAGATACGGTCGAGGAACTCGTTGTTCTTCGTGCCGATCTGGAAGTCGAGTTTTTCACCAGAACCGTTCAGGAGGTTCTGACCGTTGTACTCGGTGCTTTGTGCGATACGTTCGATTTCGAGCTTCATTTGTTGAGCTTCGCGATCGAGGTAGCCACGTTCTTTAGCGCCGACGGTATCAGAAGAAGCCTGGACGCTCAGTTCGCGCAGACGGGTGATCATGTTACCAACTTCGTTCATGCCGCCTTCTGCGACTTGGATGAACGAGACACCGTCTTGAGCGTTACGGCCAGCTTGACGGAGCGAGCGGATGTTACCGTTGAGGTTCTCGCTGATTGCGAGGCCTGCAGCGTCATCTGCCGACTTGTTGATGCGCGATCCCGAAGCGAGTTTTTCGCTGGAAGAAGCCAAAGTTCCTTGAATGCTCTTCAAGTTACGTTGAGCGTTCACGGACAGCATGTTTGTATTAATTCTCATTCCCATTTTTTAATCCCCTTCAAAGTTCAATCGATCACCTCCGTGTTCAAATAAGACTGACGTTCAGAATTGCCGCTCTTTACGTCGCTTCGGCCTACATCCGTGGCCATTAAGTTGTTGTGTCAGTTAGAGTTAAAGTTTCAGGTTAATTTGATTTGCTCATCCTAAGAGTTCTTTTGTTCGCCTAGGACTTGCGTCCGTCCTTAGATTCGAACTTTCTTTTCTAAAGTTCGTTTTCTTCCAACCCTCCTTCATCGTGCTGACCCAAAACGATTTTCGGGACTTTGACATCTTGGAGTGATGTCATTTGCGCACGTAGTACGAATCGGAATTTTGACGCTCGACTTTAAGGAAAATCGCAATTATTTTGGCTTCTTGCAGCGCGTTGTTTATTACGCGGTGCAGAATCATATGGAAACAAATCAACTAACTCATATTCCCGTGATGCTCCAAGAAGTGCTCGATTGCCTGCCGGAAACCCAAAATGGACGTTGTTTGGACGTCACAACCGGTGCCGCCGGTCATCTTTCTGCAATTTTGAAGAAAAGACCGACATGGAAAGCTGACGCTTGGGATCGTGATCCCGATGCTGAGGCGCGCATTACTCAGAAGCTTAAAAGTGAAAACTTATTGGATCGCGTGCGCTTTGCGCGCAAAGATTTCGCGAACGCACCCGACGATGATGCGCGCTACGACTTTATTATGGCCGATATTGGCGTCTCTTCTTTTCAGCTCGACGATTTGTCGCGCGGCATGAGTCTTCATTCGGAGCAGGGTCTCGATTTCCGCATGGATCCTTCGAGTGGAGTTCCGTTTTCTGAATGGCTCGCAGGCGTTGAAGAGCGAAAACTCGCGGAAATCTTCTATCGCTACGGGGAAGAACCGAAAGCGCAGAATCTCGCGAAAAAAATGAAGAGCTGGGGCGGAGATGCGTTCGTGAGCGCCAAAATTTTTGGGGACACCGTAAGCCGCGCGCTCGGATACAACGTCCACGAAAGTCGACGTCACCCCGCCACTCGCATTTTTCAGGCTTTGCGCATCGCAATCAACGACGAGCTCGGCCAGCTCGAGTCCCTCATCGATTGGGCTCCGGGACGTCTCAATCCCGGCGGAAGACTTCTGATTCTAAGTTTCCACTCTCTCGAAGACCGTATCGTGAAACATCGTTTTCAGGCCCTAGCACGCGCAGGGGAGGGATTTACGCTGCCGTTCGCCAAGCCCCGTTCCCCAACCGAGGCCGAAATCGAATTCAATTCCCGTTCGCGGAGCACAAAACTTCGCGTCATCGAGCGCAGCTCCTTGGGGAAATGAGCGTCCCCCCTTAAACTAGAGCTAAGGGGTAAATCTGATGAGACCGCGCCATGAGCCGACCTTAGTAGGCCAAGGAATTTTCAAGCTCGTTCTAATCTTGATTTTGGGAGCCTTGAGCTTTCTCGGACACGCGTGGCTGAGAACTAAGGTCGTGATGACGAGCTTTGCCGTCGAGCAATCCGGGAAGGCCCGCTCGCGTCTGGAGAATGACCTCGTCGAACTCAAATCGATTCACGAGAGTCGACTCAACTCCACGCGTCTCGAAAAACTACGCGAGCGTCTCGCCGATCAGGGCGAACTTTTCGTCGAGGCTCGACCCGAGCAGATCATTTTCCTTCCCGAACCTCAAGTCGAAATCGCTCCCGTCAAAGGAAGTGCCAGGTGACGCGTCTTCGACTCATGATACTTTTTGCGGGATTCTCTCTCTGCTCCGCGCTTCTGATCTTCCGCGCGTTCCAGCTTCAGATCATCCCCAGTAAGAACGTTCAGCGTCTTGCGGGACGCCAGCTTCAAAAAACCGTCGAGATTGTCGGACGCCGCGGCGCCATTCGTGACCGTAAAGGACGCGAACTGGCTGTTTCTGTGAACACATCCTCGATCTACGTGAACCCCCAGCTCATCAAGAACATGAGAAAAGTCTCTACCGAGCTCGCCATGATTCTCGGCGTACCCACGGAAAAAGTTTACGAGCGTCTGC
This sequence comes from Bdellovibrionota bacterium, assembly GCA_039920645.1. Classification (GTDB taxonomy): domain Bacteria; phylum Bdellovibrionota; class UBA2428; order UBA2428; family UBA2428; genus CAMCVE01. The sequence continues at coordinate 2,901 of JBDSDI010000109.1, forward strand.
AGAAGTCGCGCGCGAAGAAATTCCTTTGGCTCGAGCGTCAGCTCGATCACACTCAAATGGCGCGACTGAAACAGGTGAAAATGGAAGATCTGGAAGGCGTGGGCATTCTGCCCGAGTTCCGCCGCGACTATCCTCATGCGTCGCTTGCGGCTCACGTCTTGGGTTACGTCTCCATCGACGGCAAAGGTCTCGCGGGTCTCGAGTACACTCTCAACGACGAACTCAGCGGAGGAAAGAGATCTTTTGTAGTTCAGCGCGACGCACGCTCGCGTCCCATCTTCAGTCAGATGGATCAGATCCGTCTCGAAGACATGAGAGGGACGGATCTCAATCTCTCTCTCGACCTCTCGCTTCAGGGTCGGGTCGAAAAAATTCTTCAGGAAGCCGTTCAGCGTCACGAAGCGGATAGCGCGCTGGCGATCGTGATGAATCCTCAGACCGGCGAGATCCTCTCGCTCGCAAACTCGCCCAATTTCGACCTCAACCACGTGAATCTTTCGACTCCCGATCAAAGACGCAACCGTGCGGTCACCGATCCTTTCGAACCCGGAAGCGTCGTGAAGGCGTTCGTCGTCGCGAAGGCGCTTGAGGATAAGGTCGTCACGCCCGCCACCATGATCTCGGGTGGCGGAGGCACGATCCAAATCGGCAAACACACTATTCATGAGGCGGACAAGAAACATCGCTTCGATCAGGTTTCGGTTCGCGATCTGATCCGCTTCTCGAGCAACGTCGCAACTGTCAATCTGATGAGAAAGATGGGATTCCCGCGCGTGGCCGATATCTACAAAAAAATTGGATTCGGCGAAACAACCGGACTCAGTCTTCCGGCAGAGTCTCGCGGCATCTTCCGCGTACCGGCGGCGAACCAGCTGCTCGAACAAGCGACGATGAGTTTCGGTCACGGAATCGCGACCACTCCCATCCAGATCACCGCCGCCTATGCGATCCTCGCTAATGGCGGTTATCGCGTGAAGCCGCGACTCACGCTCGTGGATAAATCTGAGGTTGCAGCGGTCAAGGGCGAGAGAATTTTCTCGGAGTCCACGATCAAGCAAGTGCGCGAAATCCTCGAGCGCGTCGTCGAGGACGAAGGCACCGGAACGCTCGCGAAAATCAACGGCTACCGTGCCGCTGGCAAGACGGGAACCGCGGTTAAGATCGATCCCAGGAACGGCGGATATATGAGTGGCGCCTACTGGTCGTCGTTCGCCGGCTTCTTCCCTTCGCAGAATCCCGAGATCGTCGTTTACGTCATGGTCGATCATCCTCGCAAGGAAGGAAAATACGGTGGTGCGGTCGCGGCCCCACTTTTCGCCGATATCGTGAAATCCTACATGGGCGTCGGTGCCGCTCCGATGCCTTCGATGATCGCTCGTCGCACGACGGAAGGCGATAAGGTTGATACCAAGCATCAAGTGACGCTCGGAGAAGATCCCATGAAGCAGGCGCTCTCGACTCTGGGTAAGAAAATTATGCCCGACCTCGTTGGACTCTCGTTAACGGAAGCTCTTCGAGTTCTAGAAGACGAATCGCGCCCCGTCGAAATACTGCGTGCGGGTCGGGTCGTAGAAGAGCAGTTGCCTGCCGCGGGACAAGCGACTGCAACGGGCGATCTAGTCCGCCTCAGACTTAGGTGAGTGACGTCGGATGATCCAGTTCAATAAATTCCCCGACATCGTCCTGCGCGGAAAGAAAGTCATTTGGGATTCGCGCCAGTCCCAAAGCGGCGCGCCAGAGCGCGTCTATATTTCGACCGAGGCCTCGCAGGACTTGCGAGCGAAATTCGTCGCGCGTAATAACGTGGCCGAAAAAATCGAAGAACCGCAGCTGCTTTCGCTCGGCAAAGACGTATCGGAAGCTCTTGGGTTCCCATCGCGCAAGCTCAAGATTGTCGGCGTGACGGGCACCAACGGTAAAACGAGTTCCACGCACATCATGTCGTACGTTTTGGCGTCGCAAGGTCACCGCGTTCTTCAGATCGGAACCCTGGGCATCCAAATATGGGAGCAGGATCCCAGCGTTTCGGGATCGGCACGGATCGTCTTCAGCGCCGAGACAGGTTTCACCACGCCCGAAGCGCCGTCGCTTCACGATCTTTTTCAACAAGCCGTTGATGCGGCCGTTTCCCACGTCGTCATGGAGGTGAGCAGTCACGCCCTTCAGATCGGTCGAGTGAGCGGAATCGAATTTGATGTCGGTCTCTTTACCAATCTTTCCCAGGATCATCTCGATTTCCATAAAACGATGGAAGCGTACGCCTCGGCTAAGCGGCTTTTTTTCGAAAGAGAGCTTGCGGAATCCTCGAAGAAAAGAAAATTTGCGATCATCGGCGTTCCGGACGAAACCTCGGAAAAAATTTTCCTCGCGCCTTTAAAAACCGTCGTCGGTATTGAGCGGCATGAACTGCGGAGGGGTAAGACTTTCGAAGTGGTCTCTTCGTCTCTCGAAGGGCTTAAGGTCAGCGTCGGCGCCGAAGGCAGTTTCAGGAGCCATCTCATCGGGATCCATAACGCCTGGAACCTGAGTCTTTGTTTCTGCGCTTTGCACCTCCTCGAAGGAGTGACGACTTCGGAATTTGAATCGATCCTCGAAAAATATCCCGGCATTCCCGGGAGATTCGAAAGAGTGGGTGACTACTGTTTCGTGGACTACGCCCACACGCCCGACGCTCTCGAGAAAGTCCTCTCAACCTTGCGGTCGGAGATTCGCCGCGATGAAAAACTTGTGGTGGTTTTTGGGTGCGGGGGAGATCGCGATCGAACGAAGCGTCCCCAGATGGGTCGCATCGCGGGGCGTATCGCCGATACCGTCATCATTACGAGTGACAATCCGCGGACCGAAGATCCTCAGTCCATCATCGATCAGATCTTTGAAGGCGTGGACGCGGGAGATAGGCACAAAGTTCGTGTTTGCTGGGATCGGGCGGAGGCGATTCGGCGCGCGGTCAAGGAGTCAGGACCTGAAGACGTCATCGCGGTTTGCGGTAAAGGACACGAGGACTATCAGATCATCGGGACGACGAAGTTTCCGTTCTCTGATCAAGACTGCATAAGAAAGTGTCTCCAAGCGTCCGCGGATTCTTCTCACTGAGAAAACCTTTTTCGATCACCTGAGCATAAAGCTCCAGATAAGAGCGCGCCATCTTCGCCGCGGAGAAATGTGTCTCGACGCGCGCGCGGCAGGCCTCGGGATCGAGCGAGGGAACGGCATCCTTAAGGAATGCGGCCATTTCTCGTGAGGAATTACTTACGAGTCCGCATTCGGGCGTGACGATTTCCGGAAGTGATCCAAAGGCGCTAGCGACGACCGGAACGCCGCACGCCAGGGCCTCGATGACCGCGATTCCGAAAGGCTCGTGCCACAGGACCGGAAAAAGAAGCGCATCGCTTTGGTGTAGGAGTTTGATTTTCAGTTTGTCGTCGGCGTTTCCGAAAAAACGTCCGTGCGTCGCGAAAAGTCCCCACGGGGCGAGCGGTCTACGGCCCCCAGCGACTAAGAGACGTTTACTTGCGGCGCGTGCGATCTTGAGGGAGCCACGCAGGTTCTTTACGCTCCATGACGCCTTTGCGAGGAACATCGCGTTGCCTTCGAGTTTTTTGGAAGTCTTGAGAGGATAGAGATCGAGTTTGATTCCGTTGTGCACGAAATAGGTCGAGGCGTGTCGCTCGGCATGATTGCGACTCACGAAGACAGAATTTCTCGGGAAAATTTCTCCGGGACGGCCGTTGCCTTGCACACTCACGAGATGTGGAAACTCTTTGGGAAAGGAATCCGGCGGAAGCGTATGGAAATGAACGATATCGACGTGGCTTTTTTCGAGAAGGCTTTTCCATTCGTCCGAATTCGTCGGCATCGTTTTCCAAGTACCAAAAGGAACTGAACTTCCTTCTTTGGAGAGGATCGTGATCCTATGACCCATCGCCGCTTGTTCCTCCGCATTCCAATAGGCCGCTCGTTCGGTTCCTCCATAACGGAGGACGGGGACAATCGCGGGAATAAAGTGGGCGACGTGCATATGGCACTTCTATCAAGACGTGCGTGAGACTGCTAGTTTCGAAAAGAAATGAAAGCTTCGCGGCAGACTTTGTCTTTAGCTTTAGGCTTCCTCGTCATCGTAGCGTCCTATGTCGTGGTGAGATGGGAAGGGCGTCAGCCTTTTCCGGACGGCTGCGATTCTTTCGGATACATGCGCCTGGCTCAGATCTTAAGAGAAGCGGTCTCGTCGGGACACGCGCCTGACTATACGATTCATCACCCTCAGATCGACGCGTTGAGAACGGCATTTGCCGCGTCTTCGTTCCCGGTTGCGGAATGGAGCGAGGCGCTCGCACCGCAGGCGCATCACGATAATCCCGCGCGCGGCACGATCGGCATTCAGTATCCCCCGGGAACCGGCCTCGTTCTCGCTCCGTTTTCTCCTGAACGCGCCCCCGTACGTTATTCGCAGTCGCTCGTCATTCTGCTTTTTCTTTTCGGCGCGGGCGTGCTTTTGATTTTCTATCGGCGCGGAAAAACGGAGGCGGCATTGCCCCTCGTTTTCGCGGCAGCCTCGACCATGATCCTCTGCGATACCGTCAAGCATTACAGTTACTCGATTCAGGCAAGTATCCCATTCTTGATCGTGGGTCTCGTCCTGCTCGCACGTTCGCGAGATTCGAAAAAAGCGCGGGATGTTATCGTCGCCGCTTTCGCACTCTCGCTCGCGTGTCTTTGCCGTCTTCCGATAGTCTTTCATTTTGTGGGATGGTTTTTGCTCGCGGCACCTTCCTTGCGCTGGATTTTCGCGGGTGCTTTCGGCGTGATTTTTGGAGCGGCGACGCTTCTCTATAACTGGCACGTAACGGGAAATCCTTTCACGCCAACTTACGGGCCGATCGATAATGCGGCTCCAAGTCTTTCCACGATCGGCACGAACCTAAGCTACTATTTTGTCGGCGGCGGAAATCAGTTCGTGTGGGCCGTGATCGTGATGACGCTCATTGCGATTCCGGCACTCGCGAAATCGGGTCGCTGGAAAAACGGGGTGCTTCCGCTCGTGGCTCTCATCGGAGTGCCGCTCGGATATTTCCTCACGCACGCCATTCATTGGTCCTATTACATGCATCCTACGTGGCTGAGTGCGGTCTGGGTGCTCGCGCTCGCAGCCTCGATCGATCTTCCGAAATTCTCGAAACGCTTCGCCACCGGGATTGTTGTTCTTGGGAGCGTCGTTATTTTGACGGCTCTCCCTTTGGGGAAATGGACGAGTCACGAAAGCCATCGCACGTCATCGATCTCCGAATCCTTAATTCCGACCCTTCATGATGACCGCGCATGGATCTGGTCTGATTTTTCGAGCGGAAGTTTTTGGTATTACTGGAAAAAACCCAGTCAAAAGATGAACTTCGCATCGCCGGAACTCCAAATATGGACGGAGGCATGGATCAGGTCACGCGGAGACACCCTCTATATCGTCGAAGATTCCGACTCGATGAAACGGGCGCGTCAGCGACTCGAAGAGCAGGGCATCTCCTTCGAAGAGGCGGGAAAGGCTCTGGGGTATCCGGTTTATAGGGCGCGGCGTTAGGTCAAAGCTTCCACGCGTCTCTTCTTCATCGGATCTTAAATTTTCTCCTCCATTCTGCCGATCTAGAATGAAGGATGACTACGAGAATTTCGAAAGCTTGGAGCCAGGCGCGTCTTCTGCCGCCTCTTTTGTTGCTGCTGCTTTCGGCGTGTCGCGGATCCACTCTCGGCGACCAATTTTTTCAAGGCGCGAAGAGACAAGAAGGACTCGACACCGAGTCTCTTTATCTTTGGGAGAGGTCCCCCGCGACAGCGTCACAGGATTCCACGGTTCTTTCGACAACCAATCTGGACAACGTCATCTCGAAAACGCTTCGCTATTTTTCCCACATCAGCGACGTCAATGCGCCTCTGAGAAGTGCGGATATTATCGTCCACTATTCTCACATTAACGAAGATGCTCCTAGTTTCTATAAATGGGCCGGCAAGCATGTCCCTTGGAAAGACAACAGCGACTTCCGCGCTCTCTTCGCTTATGCCGAGGCCGATGCGGGGATCGCCTACATCGACGGCCTCATCAGTGCGAGTTTTCTTGTCGAAGACCCGACGAAGCTGATGGCGTGGAGAAAGGCGGTTTGCACGGGACCCGTCTATGGAACCAGCAGTTGCGCGTCGGCATCGGCCCTCGTATCGGCCCCCGCTCTTCCGGTCGTTTTGAGCGTGGATAACGAAACGCTCCCCAGCGGAAGCAACGCACGCGTCGTCGACGCCGCGTATTGTCCCTTCTTCAATTCGGAATATTATCTCGGATCGGGCGAAGCCTGCCTCAACCGCGATACGCTGCTGGGCTGGAAAAACGAATGGGATGCGGGACATGTCAGACGCCAGATCTCTTTCTATAAAGATTCCACGACGGCGAGTTTCAACGCTGTAGATGATGGCGATGTTATCCTGCGAGAACTCGCCCATGTCCTTCATACGGCGCTCAATCCGAGTCTCGTCGAAATCAGCGCCACTCACTATCCTCTGCAGGCC
>JBDSDI010000110.1:0-2956 GCA_039920645.1 Bdellovibrionota bacterium
GCTGACCTGGGACTTGGCGTAAGCGTCGACCGTAAGTCTCACGCCTTCCTTGAAGGAGATCTGGGGTTCCCAGGAAATCTGTGAGGCCGCTTTATTGATGTCCAAGAGCGAACGCGTGACTTCGCCCGGGCGCTTGGCTTCCATGCGAGGCTTCACGTCGAATTTATGACTCGGGAACTGGGTACGAAGAGCGCCGATGACTTCATTGAAGACATCGATGTCTTTAGTCTCACGGCCGGTAGCGACATTGAACACATCATCCAAAGCGAGCTTTTGCATTTCCTCGAAAGAACGCAAGAAGGCGGCTACGACGTCGCCGACATAAATGTAGTCGCGGGTCTTCGAACCATCACCATAGATGACCGGAACACGGGCATTGAGGAGGTCTTCCATGAAACAGGGGACGACGCTGCCCTCGCCCGTCGGAGCCTGGCGAGGTCCGTAGGTATTACCGAGACGAAGAGAGGCCCACGAGAAGTAGGTTTCCTGCTTGAGATCGTCGGACAGTTCTTTTTGAGCTTTAAGCGAGGAGGTCCACGCCGAGAGATAGAGTTCAAAAAAGGCCTTCGTGACTCCATGAGGAGACATCGGCTTGATCAGTGCGCGTTCATCAGTCGGATAATAAGGAGCATCACCGTAAACGGTCCCACCGGAGCTCGCCATCAGAAGATAACGAACTTTCTTACTGCGCACGTATTTCAGAATATAGGGAACGGGGTCGATATTGCCCTGAAAGTCCTGCTCGGGGTTTTTGACCGAGCCGACGACTGAGGTCTGAGATGCCGTGTGGAAGATGGCGTCGCACTTTTCCAGGGAACTCCACATACCGGGATCGGCCAGAGACGCTCTTACCAGACGCAGAGTGAGTCCTTTTTGGGCCGCAAGTGCCTTGGCACTGATCAGATTAGACTCATGACCGTTGCTGAAGTCATCGACAACTACAACGCCGTGTCCCAGTTGGAGCAAGGCATCAACCAAGTGACTTCCGATAAATCCTGCGCCTCCGGTCACCAAAATCTGCATCTACTTTAAATCTAAAGTAAAAATGGCTAGCCTACAAGCTCATGAACTTCGAAAATGAGTTGAGCCACTCCCTTGAAGAGAGTCTACGTACCAAACGCGAGTTCTGGGACAAGCACCGCAAGTCCTTTTTTCTCGGAGCCGAGATGCTTTGGAATGCCGTTCAGTCGGACAAAAAAGTCCTCATCTTCGGTAATGGAGGCAGCGCCTGCGACGCCATTCATTTTGCCGGCGAGTGGGTCAATCGTTACAAAAGAGACCGCCGTCCGCTGCCCTGCATGGCTTTAACGGCAGATGGCCCCCTTCTGACCTGCATCGGCAACGACGCGAGCTTCGACGAAATCTTCGAAAAACCTGTTTTAGCTTTTGGCCAGACTGACGACATCGCCATAGGAATTTCGACCTCAGGCAATTCAGAAAACGTCATCCGCGGACTCTACGCCGCACGCTCCAAAGGCATGCAGACGATCGCTCTTGTCGGTGGTACGGGCGGGCGAATCCTCAAAGAAACGCACGCCGATATCATCGTTAACGTCGATTCCTCGAAAACCACTGCCCGTATTCAAGAAACCCACGAATGGATCCTGCACGCGTTCTGCGAATATATCGATTTCCAACTCCTCGGCCCTGAACTTTCGCAATAAGAATTCCTCGGCCTGGCCCGCGATTCGCATTGGCAGACACTTCAACGCCGCAAAATGCGGCAGAAGGAGTGTCACACATGTCATTAAATAAAGTATTTCTCGTCGGGAATCTCGGTCACGATCCGGAACTCAAGAGCACGAAGAACGGAAAGTCGTTCTGTCGCATTAATATCGCGACGAACGAACGCTCGGTGAATACGGAAGGAGAAGATTTCGAGAAGACGACCTGGCACATGATCCACGTTTTCGGCAAGCAGGCCGAGTGGGCGTGTCAGCGTCTGCACAAAGGGGCACGCGTTTTCGTCGAAGCTCGCATCGAAAAGAATGTGGAGGAATCCGAAGGGGGCGAGAAAAAAACTCAGCACTTCCTGCGCGCTCATCAACTCACGGCGTTTTCTCCCGTGCCAACTTCGGCCATGGCGCCTCTGGATACAGGGCCCGGCGGAAACTTCATTGTTCCGAACGCGTAAAAAACATCAAGGGCCGGAGTCTTACGACTCCGGCCCTTGATGTTCATGATTCTAAATTCGCGAGTTAGGCCGCGTCTTGGATACGACGGGACTTGTCGTTGCTCGTCGCCGCAACGGAATCTTTTCCGAAGCCGCCTCCGCGAGATCCTCCGCCCGTAGCGGTCTTTTTCTTCTTGAAGACGCTCTTCACGAGTGCGATCTCAAGAACTTCTTCGACCTTCTTCACGCAGATGAACTCGAGCTTGTCTTTGAATTCCTGGGGAACGTCCGCGAGGTCTTTTTCGTTACGGTAAGGGATGATCACCTTCTTGCATCCGTGACGGAGAGCCGCGAGAACTTTTTCCTTCACGCCGCCGATGGGGAGAACTTTGCCAAGAAGGCTGATTTCTCCGGTCATGGCGACCGTGCGATCGACGGGGATGCCGGTGATCAAGGAGACAATAGCGGTCGTGATGGTCACGCCTGCGCTAGGGCCGTCCTTGGGAACCGCTCCCGAAGGGAAGTGGACGTGAACTTCGTTCGTAGTGAAGTAGTCGTGGGGGATGTTCAGGGTTTCCGCGTTGGAGCGGATCCAGCTCATCGCTGCATGACAGGATTCTTTCATCACGTCGCCGAGCGAGCCGGTGAGCTTAATGCCACCCGAGCCACGCATTGCGGAGACTTCGACTTCGAGAACTTCGCCGCCGAATTGTGTCCAAGCCAAGCCCGTAACGCATCCGACTTCATGTTCCAAACGAAGGTCTTCTCTCAAATATTTCGGTGGCCCGAGGAATTTTTCCACTTTAGATTCATCAACCGTCACGACTGGAAACGGAGCAGCTC
>JBDSDI010000111.1:0-18487 GCA_039920645.1 Bdellovibrionota bacterium
TCGACTTCGTCTCCGACAAAGTCGCCACACTTCAGGCTGCCGGTGGCGGTACGCTTCGCGTGGGTCTCGATACGAAGGATATGGGACAGATCGAAATCAAGGTCACGATGCGTGCCGGTCGAGTCGACGTGAAAATCTCGGGCGAAAGCCCAGAAATTACCCGTCAGCTCGAGGCGGGCCGCTCGGAACTGACCGCGAAACTCGAGAAGCATGTTGAACTCGGGGATCTGAATATCTCGCGCGGACAATTCACGCGCGTAGACGATACGAAGCAACTTCTTGCGAGTTCGGGATCTCTCCGATTGTCGGAAGATCTCGTGAAAAATTCGGTTCGTGAGAGCGTCGAAACGCTTTCGCGTTTGACCGATAACCCTCGCAGTGAGCGCCTCGAATCTCTGCGTAACACGAGTCCTCTGGCTCGTTCCCAAGAAAGTTCTTCGACCGATAACGGGTTTGCTCGCGACGAGCGTCGTGAACAGGCTCTTGAACAATGGGCGAATTCGTCTCAAATGAGACAGAGCGCCTAAATAACTTTTTTGCGGAGTGAGCCGTGAGGCTCGCTCCGAGATCGCCAGGAAGGTGAGAGAGTATGCAAGGTATAGGAAGCAGCACTGATAAAGCCGCGGTGAAAACAGAATGGGCAGACTCGCCCTCGGCACGCCGTACTGAAGATCCTGTTCCGAAGAATGCTCCCAAGATCGGCGATCAGCTTAACGAAATGACGGGCGCAACCGCGCCCAAAGATCCCTATGCCGTAACCAAGAAAAAGAATCTCGATAAGGACGCGTTCCTTAAGATGTTCATGACTCAGATCAAGTACCAGGATCCGACCAGCCCTGTCGACAACGAGAAGATGGCGCAACAGATGGCGATGTTCTCGCAGCTCGAGCAAAGCGTAACGACGAATCAGTACCTGGAAAAGATGGTGGCGAAAACGGGCGACGACCAGCAGTTGGCATTCTCGATGATCGGCAAAACCGTTGCGGTCGATAAAGCCGCGCTCTTCCATAGCAAGATGGAGCCTTCGCTCTTTAACTTCAACCTGCCTCAGGATGCCGCCGAACTCAAAGTCGAGATCGTCAACGACGCGGGTGAAACGGTGAAAACCATTCCGATGACGGGTCACGGTCAAGGCGAAGTCAAAGTCCGCTGGGACGGTATGACCGAAGACGGACAAGCGGCGGCAAGCGGGCGCTACTTCTACAAAGTTGACGCCAAAGGCTTGAACGCCAATCCGATAACGGTCGAGAGCAAGCTCGAAGGAAAAGTGTCGGGAATCACGCGCGCCGGTGGGGAAACTTTCCTGCTCGTGGGTGATCAACGTATTCGAATGAACGAAGTGAACAGCGTTAAAGACACGTCCATCGCTCCTGCTCCGTCAATGATGCCGACACAAGCCAACATTCCGGCTGGCACGGAAACTGTATCTAATAATGTAGCGGCACCTGAAGCGACAGAATCCCAAGCCCTCGAAAGCGGGCCTCAGATTGAGATCGGTAAGGATGTCGGAGAGTCACTTAGGAACGAAGAAGATCCGCGCGACAGAATTGATTCACATACGAATCCCCTGATGTCGGTCTTCATGAGATAAAAATCTAGGTTAGGATAGGGAGGATACAAGGAAAGGGGATTTTTATGGAGACCAAAGGTTTGGGTCTCTCGCAGGATCTTTTGAATAGCGGACGCATCGATTCCATTCGTCAACGGATGCCGGAGAAGGCAACGGAGACCAAGGGCAGCGATAAAGCGAAACCCTTCTCAGAGTTACTGGAAGAGAGAATCCAGGGGAAACCCGGAACCGAGAATCAGAGTCTCAAGTTCTCAGCTCACGCTCAGACCCGATTGCAAAGCCGAGGTATCGACCTCAGTGCGGAAGATCTTGTGAAACTTCAAGATGCCGTCAATCGAGTTCGGGATAAGGGCGCCAAAGAAAGCCTGATCCTCACGGACAAGGCGGCGTTCATCGTAAGCGTAAAGAACCAGACGGTGATTACGGCGGTAGATCGGGAAAGCCTTAAAGAGAACGTGTTCACGAACATCGACAGTACGATAATGATCTAAAAATTTAGGTAACAACGGGAAAGAAGCAAAAAGCTGGTCGCAGTCGAAAACTGCGAAGCTCATCACTGGTGATTGATTGATCCGGTGACTTTCCCAAAAAAAGCAACTTAGGGGGAGTTTTTCTATGAGTATTCTTGCATCACTTAACACTGGCGTTTCTGGTCTTCGTGCTCAAGGTACCGCTATGGGTATCATCGGCGACAACATCGCCAACGCAGGTACGACCGCTTTTAAATCGAGCCGCGCAGAATTCCAAGACGTCATCGCATCCAACTTGAAAGGTATTCTCGGGGGTAACCAGATCGGTCGCGGTGTTCGCGTCGCGGGCGTTACATCGATCTTCGACCAGGGCGATATCATGGCCACCAACCGCGATGCCGACATGGCGATTCGTGGCGACGGGTTCTTCATCCTGAAGAACGCCGCTAACGGAGAAAGCTCCTACACTCGTGACGGAAGTTTCCGCTTCGACGACAAGGGCCGTCTCGCAACCTCCGACGGTAACCTCGTTCAAGGTTACAAGATCGACCACGAGACCGGTAAGACCACGGGCGATATCCAAGACATCACCTTCAGCTCCAACACCATCCCAGCGCAAGGCACCAAGGAAATCCGCGTCGACGCGAATATGGACAGCCGCGCGAAGATTAACACCGCTCCCTTCAATATCGCGACCGCAGACAAAGTCGCTGACATGACCTCGACCGTACGTCTCTACGACACGACCGGTACGAGCCGCTCGGTCGCTATGCACTTCTTCAAGACCGGCAACTCTGAATGGACCTGGCATGCGACCGCTGACGGCGCAGCTCTCCAGGGCGGCGAAGACGGCAAGATCCAAGAAATCGCGAGCGGAAAACTGACTTTCAACGACGAAGGCAAACTGCAAAAAGACGAACTGCTCAACTCGAACATCAGCTTCCGTGGCGGACAATCGAACCAAAAAGTTGATTTCTACTTCGGCGATGCGATCGAGAACCGCAACGGAACTGGAACTGCAGGTAGCACGCAATACGGATCCAACAGCCAAGTCTTCCGTCAGATCCAAGACGGATACGCGGGCGGCACGCTCACCAACTTCTCGGTCGACGAAGCCGGAACCGTCTCGGGCTCCTATAGCAACGGCGTAACCAAGGCGCTCTCCAAGATCGGCCTGGCCCGTTTCGAGAACAACGAAGGTCTCTACAAACTCGGCCAGAACCGCTTCAAAGAAGCCGTTCTCTCGGGCGGCCCCCTCGTCGGCGAAGCCGGTACCGGTAGCCGTGGCGCGATCCTTACAAAGTCCCTCGAGAACTCCAACGTCGATATCGCGGCAGAGTTCGTAGACATGATCCGTACTCAGCGTAACTTCCAAGCGAACGCGAAGACCGTTACGACGAGCGATGAGCTCCTCCAAGACGTCATCAACTTGAAACGTTAATAGCTAGCTGCCGAAATTCTGACGGTGGCCCGGCTCTTTCCTGACGGAGAGGGCTGGGTGTCATGGTTTCTGCACTCCCCGCCAAGCTCTTGGCGAGCTTATCCTTGGATGTTCCTGTTATTCTATTTCCTGTAAGCGTCGTAATGCCGTCGGCATATCGATTGCTTCCAGTAAATGGGGATGGGGGACGCGAGTGGCCGAAGAAGAAAAGCCGTCGGGAGAAGCAGCTGAAAATGCTGAAGTCGTCGACGAAAGCATCAAGAAAAAATCAGATGGAAGCGAAGGCGCCCAGAAGGCTCCTGCGCCGAAACTGATCTATATCGTCCTTGCGCTTAACCTCGTGGTTCTTCTCGCGCTTGCCGTCTTCGTTTGGATGAATTTGTCCAAATCGCAGAAACAAGTTTCGCTCGCGGACATCGAAGCTTCGAAGGCTCCTGAAGCTCATGCGGCAGCCGGTGGCGAACACAGTGGTGGTGAAGGCGAAAAAGGCGGCGAGGGAGCAGAAGCGTCCTCAAAGTTCATTCCCGAATCCTTTAAGGTAAATCTCGCCGACAGCACCGGTTCACATTTCGCGATCGTCGACGTCGAAATCGAAGTCGAAGACGACTTCGTCAAAGAAGAAGTTGTTCGTCTCAGGCCCCGTATCCGCGACTTCATCGTCGTGATTCTCTCTAGCAAAACTTATGATCAGATCGCCAGCATTGACGGACGCGACTTCCTTCGCGAAGAGATCAGAAATAAAATCAACGGATATTTAACCCGCGGCCAGATCAAAAACGTCTACTTCACGCAGTTCATTATCCAATAAGGGGAATACGGTGACACAAGTCCTATCGCAGAAAGAAGTCGATGCCCTTCTGAACGCCGTCATCGGCGGCGACGTTCCCACGGAAACTCATTCCACCGGAACCGAAGAAGAAGCGGTCGTAACTTATGACTTAACGTCGCAGGATAAGATTATCCGCGGCCGTATGCCGACGCTCGACATCGTTTACGAGCGCTTCATCCGCGCCTTCCGCATGAACCTGACTTCGCAGCTGAGAAAACTCGCGACCTTGAGCATCGCCGCTACAGATACCATGAAATTCGGCGAGTTTATCAATACGCTTCCGCTCCCAAGCTGTATGACCGTCGTTCGTTTCGAGTCGTTGCGCGGATCTGGAATCGTCGTCCTCGAATCCAAACTCGCGTACGCTCTGATCGACAGCTTTCTAGGGGGCACTGATCGCCCTTACACCAAAGTCGAAGGTAAGGAATTTACGCAGATCGAACTCAGCATCATCAAGAAGGTCGTCATGGCCGCGCTCGACGATCTCGAAAAAGCCTGGGCACCCGTGACCCCCATGAGTATTAACTTCGTGCGAACCGAAACAAATCCTCAGTTCGTCGGTATCGTTCCTCCTTCCGATATCGTGATCGCGACCACTTTTAGCGTGGAGCTCGAGAACGCGTCGGGCGCGCTAACGATCGTCATGCCGTTCGCGACGCTCGAACCTATTCGCCAGAAGCTCGTCAGCGGATTTCAACAAGAGGCCATCGAGACCGACTACTACTGGTCCAACATGATGATCCGCCATTTGGAAGAGACCGAGTTGAACGTCCAGATCGAACTCGGCACGACGGAAGTCACTCTTCGCCAGCTCCTCGAGCTCAAGAAGGGCGACGTGATTCCGCTTCGCACCGACGCGACCGCCGAGATTCCCGCTATGGTCGAGGGGGTCACGCGTTTCCGCGGTCTTTTCGGGGCGAGCCGCGGTAGCCGCGCCATTCAAGTCACGCAAGTCGTAGAAAACCGAAACAAAGAGTTCCTCAAACGCCGTAACGATGACGAGTTGCCGAACGGTAATGTCGTTGATGATTTGACCTGAATCTTAAGGAGAACAGCATGAACGAAGAAGCAACAGACGAACTTGGACAGCCGCTTGATGAGGTGACCCCGCAGGCCCAACTCGAAGAACGCATGAAGAAACTCGAGATGATTCTCGATATTCCTCTTAAAGTTAGCGTCGAACTCGGTCGTACGAAGATGCTCGTCAACGACCTCCTCCAGCTGGGACAAGGCTCGGTCATCGAGCTCTCGAAACTCGCGGGCGAGCCACTGGAAGTCCTCGTGAACGAAAAACTTGTCGCGCGTGGCGAAGTCGTCGTCGTCAACGAAAAGTTCGGTATCCGTCTCACGGATATTATATCGCCTATCGAACGCATCGAGAAGTTGGGTTGATCGATGGATAACTCTCTTCTGGAAGTTGGTTTCAAAATGTCAGTGGCCCTGGGCATCGTTCTGCTTACCTTCGGGGGAGCGGTTATGATCGCCAAAAAGTTTTTCGGAAAAGGCCTTCCAAAAGTGGGTTCCAAAAGCGCGGCCGCTCTCGCGAAAGGGCAGATTCGCATCGAGTCTACGCGCGTGCTCGGCCAAGGCCGCAATTTGCACGTCGTGAAGTTCGGCGAGAAGATTTTGCTGATCGGCGCTACAGCCCAGAACATCTCCCTGATTTCTGAAACCGTCGACATGGACGAGGAAGAAAATACTTTCGGTTCCATGCTCGATTCGAATCACGAAGAAAACAAAGAGAAATCCTTTATGGGACAGCTCGGTAGCCGCCTGAAGGAAATCTCGCGCGTATGATCAAAAAACTTCTCCTCGTCCTCGCCTGCCTCCTCGGAACGACGTTCTTCGCGAGCGCCGCTCACGCGCAGCTCAGTCTTCCGAGCATTCAGTTGGGCATGCAGCAGGCAAAGAATCCTGGAGAAGTCGTCAACGTTCTTCAGGTCCTTTTCCTTCTGACCGTTTTAACGCTCGCTCCTGCAATTCTCATCATGATGACCTCGTTCACACGCATCATCGTGATTCTGTCCTTCCTGAGAAACGCACTGGGCACGAACCAAATGCCTCCCAACCAACTGCTGGTCGGACTGGCGATGTTCCTGACCTTTCTCGTCATGGGTCCGACCTTCAACCAGGTTAACGACACTGCTATTCAGCCTTTCATGAAGGGTGAGATCACTCAGGCCAAGGGTCTCGAACTCGCGCAGATCCCGATCCGCGGATTCATGATGAAGCAGACGCGTCCAAAGGACATTGAGCTTTTCCTGAAGCTCACCGGCAACGAAGGAAAAATGTCCGTAGAGTCGGTTCCTTTCATGACTCTCGTTCCCGCCTTTATGATCTCCGAACTCAAGACTGCGTTCCAGATGGGTTTCGTGATCTATCTTCCGTTCCTGGTTCTCGACATGGTCGTGGCTTCGGTCCTGATGGCGATGGGCATGATGATGCTCCCGCCGGTTCTGATCTCGTTACCGTTCAAGTTGATGCTCTTCGTCCTCGTAGACGGATGGCAGCTCATCGTCGGTTCAATCGTAAAAAGTTTTCATTAACCTGTACGGCTCCGGGGGGAGTCTTTTGAGGAAGGGGCGCATATGGATGATCTTTGGGTTATGGATTTGGGTAGAAACGCATTGCAAACGATGCTGATGATCGGGGGGCCGTTGCTTCTTGTCGCGCTCGTGGTAGGCCTCTTGGTGTCGGTCTTCCAGGCCCTCACGCAGATCAACGAAGCCACGCTCACCTTCATCCCTAAAATTCTTGCGATCGGCGGAACTCTCCTGATCATGGGTCCGTGGATGATCCGTATCATGACGAGTTTCACGACCGGTCTCTACGAGAACATCAACCTCCACGTTCGCTAAGCAGAAAGTCGAAACAATGGACGTTCTTTCGCTCTTCGACCCCATCATGAAACTCATTTGGGTGTCGTTTCGCGTCGGCGCATTCTGGATCGCGTTTCCTTTCGTGGTCTCGATGAACCTTCCCGCGATGGTTCGCGTGGCGAGCGCGCTGACGCTTTCGATGGCGCTCGTCCCCCTCGTCGGGCACACTCTTCCGCACTGGAGCGTCGCGGCTCCGCCCGACATGCCCGAACTCGTTGCCTTCACCTTCCGCGAAATTACAATCGGTCTCGGTTTGGGCTTCCTCGCGAAATTCATTTTCTCGGCCGCGCTGTCGGCTGCCGGATGGATGGGCTCGCAGATCGGCTTCTCGGCCGCGACCGTAGTGAACCCCGAGTTCCAGGATAGCGACACGTCGTGGTCTTCACTGCACGGTTGGATAGCGCTCATGGTCTATCTTGCGATCGGCGGGCATTGGTTCACGCTCCAAGCGCTTGCCGAATCCTACCAGTTCTCCTTCAACGATTTCTACGCGCATCTCACCGACCCCGCGGCCGGAGTCGCCCTTTGGTCGGAAGTCGGGACGCGCTTCTTTACGTGGATGCTCAAGCTCTCCGGGCCCATGCTTGTCGTGATCATGGTTCTCCAGGCGGGTCTCGGTGTTCTTTCGAAATTCGTTCCACAGATCAATATCTGGGTCGTAAGTATGCCGATCACGATTGGTGTCGGAGTTCTCGTTTTCGCGATCTCTTTGCCGATGTACGGCGAAGCTCTTCAAAAACTTTTTTCCGCAGGTTTAGAGACTCAATATCTCTGGCTGCGCTTCTTGGGAGCCCGTTAGCGGATGGCCGACGAAGAAGGTGAAGAAAGGACAGAAGAGGCCTCCCCTCGAAAGCGGGAGGAGATGCGCGAGCAGGGTCGCGTCGCAAAAAGCGGCGAGCTCGTTTCCGCGTTGCTGATGTTGGCGACGACCGGCGTTTTCTACGGTGCCGCGAACTGGACTTTTAAAGGCCTCGGCAGTCTCTTTGAATCTTCTTTTCTTGAGCTCGGCAAGACCGGTCTCGCAGAGTGGACTCCACAGACGGTCGTCTCGATGCTGCATTTTGCCTTCAAGGCCTTCGCATGGGTTGTCGCACCCGTGGCGTGCGCCGGTCTCGTCGCAGGAGTCGCGGGCAATATTTTTCAGTTCGGTTTCATGTGGACTACTAAACCCCTAGAACCCGATTTCAACAAACTTAACCCCATGAATGGCCTCGGACGTATCTTTAGCCTCGACGGTGTTTTCGAGTTCTTCAAGGCGGGCATCAAGTTCGCAATCGTTGGAACAATTCTCTACATCATTTTCAAAAGATGGGTTGGAGAAGCCGACGTTCTCTGGGACGCGGACGCGAGCACGATCGCTCTCACGCTCGGTAAAAAAGTCATACGCATTCTCATGATCATTGCGGGTGCCATGGCGGTGATGTCGGCCGCCGATTTCGCTTTTCAGAAGTTCCGCTTTGAAAAACGCATCATGATGACCAAGCAAGAAGTTCGCGAAGAACGCAAGCAGATGGACGGTAACCCACAGATCAAGGCGCGTATTCGTAGCATTCAGCGCAAGTTCGCAACGAGCAAGATGATCGACGCCGTAAAAAAAGCCGACGTCGTAATCACCAACCCGACCCACTTCGCGATCGCCTTGGTTTACGACCGCGAAACGATGTTCGCTCCGAAAATCGTCGCGAAGGGCATGGATCATATGGCCCAACGGATCAAGCAGGTCGCGCGCGAAAACGGCGTCCCCTGCGTAGAAAATGTCCCGCTCGCTCGCGCCCTCTACAAGGCCATGAAAGTCGGCCAGTTCATTCAACGCGATCTGTTCAACGCGGTCGCGGAAGTTCTTGCGTACGTGTACCGCTTAAGGGGTAGGAAATTATGAAAAAAATATTTGGAAACTCCGATGTCGTAATGGGTCTTGGGGTCATCATGCTGATGCTCCTGATGGTCATTCCGCTGAATGCGTTCTTCCTCGACCTTTTCCTGGTCATCTCCATTGCGAGTGCGATGGGTATCCTGCTTCTGGCGGTCTACACCCGCAAGGTCCTCGATTTTTCCATCTTTCCTAGCCTCCTGCTGATGGTGACCCTCTTTCGCTTAGCACTCAACATCGCGTCGACGCGTCTGATCCTCACGAATGGTCATCTTGGCACCCAAGCGGCTGGTCGACTCATCCATAGCATCGGAGATTTCGTCGTCGGCGGTAACTACGTCGTCGGGTTCATTATTTTCGTGATTCTCGTCATCATCAACTTCGTGGTCATCACGAAAGGTTCTGGTCGCGTTTCGGAAGTCGCGGCTCGTTTCACGTTGGATGCTTTGCCCGGTAAACAAATGGCTATTGATGCCGATCTTAATGCCGGCATCATCAACGAGAAAGAGGCGCGCGCGCCGTAAGGAAGTTGAATCTGAAGCGGACTTCTACGGAGCGATGGACGGTGCTTCGAAGTTCGTCCGAGGTGATGCGATCGCCGGTATTCTCGTAACCGTCGTTAATATCATCGGTGGCCTCATTATCGGCGTTGCGCAAAAAGGTCTCGATATCCAGACGGCCGCATCGAATTACACGCTGCTCACGGTCGGCGACGGTCTCGTCGGTCAGATTCCCGCCCTCATCATCTCCACGGCCGCCGGCCTGGTCGTTACCCGGTCCTCGTCGACCGGCTCGAATCTCGGCGAAGAATTCGGCAAGCAACTCTTCATGAACGAAAAAGTTCTCTACATTCTTTCGGGCGCGCTCTTCGTAATGGGCGTTATGCTTCGAGGAGCCTTTTTCCCGTTCTTCATCATGGCGGCAGCGGCTTCGGGCGGCGGATACATGATCAAGAAGTGGAAGACCGACGACCAAACCAAAAAGGACATCGCGGCGACTCGAGCGCTCGAGACTGAAGAACGGCACGTCGAGCCCACGTCTTCGGTCGACGCACTTCGCCTGGAAGTCGGTTACGGTCTCATCTCGATCGTCGAAGGCAGTGCTAAAGGCGACCTTCTCGATCGTATTCAGTCGATTCGAAAACAGTTCGCGCAAGATATGGGCGTGGTCGTTCCTCCGATGAGCATCCGCGACAATTTGCAGCTCAAGCCCGGCGAATATGTGCTCAAGTTGAAAGGCGTCGCCGTCGCCAAAGGCGATCTCATGCTCGATCATTTCATGGCGATGGATCCCGGTGGCGTCGTCGAACCCGTCGATGGCATTCCGACGAAAGAACCCGTCTTCAACTTGGACGCTCTCTGGATTCACGAGAACAACAAGGAGTTGGCTCAGATCGCCGGCTATACCGTCGTTGATCTTCCCACGGTCATCGCGACTCATATCACTGAAGTCGTGAAGAACCACGCGTTTGAACTCGTCGGCAGACAGGAAGCTCAAGCGCTCCTTGAGCACGTTCAAAGAACCCACCCGAAAGTGGTGGAAGAACTCATTCCCAAAGAGATGAGCCTCGGCGTCGTCGTGAAAGTTCTTCAGAATCTCGTCAAGGAGCAGGTGCCGATACGCGATCTCGTGACGATTCTCGAGTCCCTCGCTGACGCCGTGCTCGTCAGCAAGGACATCGATCATCTCACCGAGGCCGTGCGCGCGTCGCTCGGACGCAGCATCACCTCGCGCCTGATGGATGACAACGACGAGCTTCCTCTGATCACGTTCTCGCGCGAGATCGAAGAGAAACTCATTCAAGCCGTGCAGCCCGGAGATCGTGGACAAGGAACTCAATTCCTCGTCGAACCTGGACTCGTGAAGAAACTTGTTCCCGCTGCGAACCGAGTCGTCGAGAAATTGACAGAAGACGGCATTTCGCCCGTGCTTCTGGTGACGCCAATGATCCGCCACCACGTCAAGAGACTGTTGGACCGGTTCTTGCCTCAAGTAGTTGTGTTGTCGCACAACGAGATCCAGCCGACGCTTCGGGTGAGATCTGTCGGAACGATTGACGCTGATGGATAGGTGGAAAATAGATGGTTGAAGTAAAAAAATTCGAGGCCGCAACGCTCGCGGAAGTTCTTAAAGTGGTGAAGCGCGAGCTTGGACCCGAGGCCATTATTTTGTCGACCAAGAACAACAAAGGCGGCTGGGGGCTCATGAACAAGGCTTCCGTCGAGGTTACAGCCACGGTGAGCCGCGAAGCGATGGGTCGTAAGACTCAGGCGGAGTCCGGGCTTAGCTCCGAACAGCGCGATGCACTTTCGAGAAAACCTGTTCAGAACATCCTCCAAAGTTACGACATTCTCTCGGGCGCCAGAATTCAACGGCGTATGAGAGAAGCCGAAGAGTTGACGGCCAGGCCGTCAAATATGTCGCCGACCGCCAAAGCTCAGACGTCTTCGATCGCGGCCGCCAATCAAACGGCACATGCGATTAACCAAAATCGCATACCTCCGACACAGCGCCGTTACATTGACATCGAGGACGACGAGAGCGTCGCCGAGCAGATTTCGCTCCGTGCTCAGGATCGCACCCAGTTCTCGCGCTCCGCTCCCCAGGCTCCCACGCAAAGCACGTCGCGCCAGCAACAGCAGCAACAGATCGAAGTTCCTCAGCAACGCTACAACTACACCCAGAACGCGTCTTTCGCTCAATCCACGGGCGCGACGCGTTCCTCGATCCAAATCTTTCCTAAGCTCGTTGCCGAACTCATCGACGCCGGCGTTCAAGAAGAACTGGTCCGCGATATCGGCGACGAACTAAAATCGATCATGCTTCGCGAACACATCACGCGCGAAGATCTTTTGCGCCTGCAACTCGCGCGCGTTCTCATGTCACGCCTGCGCGTGGCCCGTTCCTTAGGAGAGCGTCTACGCGTACCGAGCACTCCGCGTATCATCACCTTCCTCGGACCCACGGGTGTCGGTAAGACGACCACGATCGCCAAGATCGCCGCCGAACTTGTCATCAACCAAAAACGTCCCGTCACGCTCGCGACGACCGATACCTTCAAGATCGCCGCGGTCGAGCAACTTCAGACCTACGCGAACATTCTGAAATGTCCTCTCGAGGTCTGTCAGAACGCCGAAAGTCTCGCTTCGCTTCGCGATCATCTCTCGCCCGACGACGTCGTGCTCGTAGATACCGCTGGCTTCGGACCCCGCGACGAAAAGAAGCTCATCGAGCTGAGCGCTCTTCTTTCGGCGGTTCGTACGGAGACCCACCTTTGCGTCGCCTCGACGACGCGCGATACCGATCTCTTGCAAGTCATTCAACGTTTCAGAATTTTTGAACCCGAGTATCTCGTCTTCACTAAGCTCGATGAGACCTCGCAATACGGAAACATCTACAATTTAGCCGCAAAGACGCACATGCCGCTCTCTTACTTCACGATGGGCCAACGGGTTCCCGAGGACATGGAAGTCGCAACCAAGGAACGTGTGGCGGATCTGATTCTTAATCTGGCCGGGGGGGACGCATCGTGGACCAAGCAGATCGACTGAGAACATTAGCGGGATTTAGCGACTCGAACCGCAGCGCACGCATCATCAGCATTACCAGCGGGAAAGGCGGCGTCGGGAAATCAAACATCGCCGCGAACATGGCGACGCTCTATGCGGCAAAAGGATTGAAGGTTCTTTTGATCGACGCCGACATGGGCCTCGCCAACGCGAACCTTCTGATGGGGTGTCGTGTGGAGAAGACCCTGGACGACGTCATGTTCGGTGACGCGCGTCTTCAGGAAACTTTCGTGAAGACTCCCGGCGGATTCGATCTGCTCCCGAGTTCGAGCGGCGTTCGGAAGATGCTCGAGCTGGATGCCTTCGCGCAGCGCACGCTCATGGATCGTCTTCAGGAGATCATCCACGAGTACGACATCGTGATCTACGACACCGCACCGGGAATCGGTTCGATGGTGCTTAATTTCAACGCTTCGGCGCATGACATCGTTGTCGTGGCTCATCCGGAACCCACCGCTCTTGCCGATGCCTACGCGCTCATCAAGGTGATGGCGCTCGAGAGGAAAGAGAAGAAATTCCGACTTCTCATTAACCGTGCTCATTCGCTGCAAGACGGGCTCGACGCTTTTAAGCGTCTCACCGACGTTTCGGCGGAGTTCCTCAATATCTCCGTCGACTTTTTAGGATCGCTTCCTGAGGATCCCTGCGTGCTCAAGGCCGTGCGTCAGCAACGGCCCACCGTACACGTGTCACCGAAGTGTCCCTTTGCGATCGCGCTGGGGCGCGTCGCTGACAAACTACTGGCTTGTTCCCATGGCCCAAAAGATCAAAATAGAACTCTGTCTACTGTGTCTCTGAGGGGGGCTTCATGAGTGCAAGCGAAGCATTGATCCGAAAGTACAAGGCGAATGCCAAAAAGCTTTCCAACGACGAAAAAAGAAAAGTCATCCAGGAATACGCACCCTTGGTGAAATTCATCGCGCAAAAAATCGCCGTTCGCTTGCCAGCGAATATCGAGCTCGACGATCTGATGAGCGCCGGGGTGATCGGTCTTATGGACGCGATCGACAAGTACGATCCCGCACGCGACAACAAGTTCAAGACCTACGCCGAATTCCGTATCCGCGGCGCGATCCTAGACGAATTGCGTGCGCAAGACTGGATTCCACGTTCGATGCGCGAGAAGGCGAAGGGCATCGAAAGATCCTTCCAAAAACTCGAGCAGAAACTCGGACGTTCCGCGAGCGAAGAAGAAGTCGCGAAAGATCTCGGCATGGAGCTCGGTGAATTCCAATCTTCTCTCCAACAATGCAAATCCGTATCGCTGCTCTCGCTCGACGAAGTCGGCACGTTCTCTAATGGCGATCGCAAGAGTCTGCTCGGTCTTCTCGAAGCCGGTCGCGAATCGAACCCGATGGTCCAGCTCGCCGGCAACGAATTGCGCGAGCAGCTTTCCAAAGCCATCGAAGACTTGCCCGAGAAGCAGCGCATGGTTCTTTCGCTCTACTACTACGAGGACCTCAACCTGAAAGAGATTGGCGATATTCTCGAAGTGACCGAGAGCCGTGTTTCTCAGCTGCATACCCAAGCCGTTCTTCGCCTGCGCGGAAAACTGAAAGAACATCTCATCTCCAACGATGAGGCCTAGTCCCTCCCGATCTTCGATGCAGCGCGATTCGGCGCGTCATGCATCGAAGTCCTGGATCCCAGAGCTCATTCTTTTTGACTCTATAGGCTCACTTCGCTAGCACTTGCCTACGTGAAACACCCCATTGTTCTAGGACTTCAATACGGCGACGAAGGCAAAGGCAAGATCACGGACTCCCTGGCGAAACAATCCGAATGGGTTATTCGTTTCAACGGCGGCTCCAATGCGGGCCACACTCTCTGGGTTAACGGAAAAAAACTCGTCACTCACTCGGTCCCTTCGGGCGTACTTTATACGCACGTGAAAAACTACATCGGAGCGGGCTGCGTTCTCGATCCGGTTTCGCTCAAAAAGGAACTCTCCGAGATCGCCCAGTCGGGTTCCAGTCTGAGCGGCGAGCGTCTTCGCGTCGATTTCCGCGCTCATCTCACGCTCCCGATTCACATCGCTCTCGATGCGGCTCGCGAAGGTGGATCCAAGAGCATCGGTACGACTCGCAAGGGCATCGGGCCGACCTACACCACGAAAATGGACCGTTGCGGAATTCGCGTCGGCGATCTTTTCAGCGACGACCTCAAAGACAAGGTCGAGTTCCTCTGCAAAACCTACAACGTTATTCTTCGCGGGCAAGAACTTGCCGAGAGTAGCTTTCATGATAACTGGGCCGTTATCGAGATCGCCAAAGAGCTCCTGCGCGACCACGTCGCTTACGATCAGACTCCGTTCTACGATGTCGCCAAGAATCACAAGTGCGTTCTCGAAGGTGCGCAAGGCGTTCTGCTGGACCTCGATCACGGCACCTATCCCTACGTGACCTCTTCGAACACGCTTCCTTCTCACGCCGCAGCCGGCACGCCGTTTCCACTCTCCAAACTCGGATCCGTGATCGGCGTCGCGAAGGTCTATATGACCCGTGTCGGTTCCGGTCCCTTCGTGACCGAGCTCGACAACGAGGACGGCGAACGCATTCGCGCTAAAGGCGGAGAATTCGGCGCCACGACCGGTCGTCCTCGCCGCGTCGGGTGGTTGAATATCGACGAACTGCGTCTGGCCGTTCGCCTGAGCGACTGCTCGCACATTGCGATCACTAAAGCCGATATTCTTACGGGCGAACCCATCGTGCGCGCTTACAACAAAGGCGAGATGAAAGAATTCGCATGCTGGAAGTCGATCTACAAAAACGATTCGAAGACCGCACTCAGCGCGGAGCTCGAAACGTATCTCGCGTACGTCGAAAGCGAAGTGGGAGTGCCGATCGTGGGTGTCGGTACCGGTGCCGATCGTGCTGACTTCTTCTGGCGCGGCAAGACCCCGGACTTCTGGGCTTAAGGATAAATCATGTTTCTGAAGGACCTCGCCGATTATTCGATTCAGAGCCTACGCATTTTCGCGTACGTCTCGTCGATGGGCTCAGTCGCGGAAGCGGCCGAAGCGCTTAAGCTCTCGCAACCCGCAGTCTCTCTGCAAATCTCCAACCTCGAGCGTCAGCTTGGCTTTTCGCTTTTCGAGCGGAGTGGTCGGCGCAACGTGCTTACGGGCCGCGGCCAAGACCTCTACCAAAAACTTCTTCCTCTGCTCGAACGTCTCGAGATCCTGATGGTCGACGTTCGCGAAGAAGAAAACCTCACCAAGCCCAAGCTCTTCCTCTCGTCCGTTGAAGGCGTCGGTGAGTTTTGGCTGCTGAACCGCTTCAAAGACTTTCGCAGCAAGAACCCTGAGTCGCGTCTCTTCCTCGAAGTCCAGGACAACGACATCATTATTGAACGGCTGCTCACGGGTCGAGCGGACCTGGTCATTACGACAAAAAAAATCGAGCATCCCGGCACCGTCTCCGAACTTCTCATGGAAGAGAAACTCGTCCCCGTTGGCCGCAAAAAAGATATCGAAGCGCTCAAGACGATCATCGAAAAAGCCAAAGACGGCGAGCGCTTCTGGGAAAAAATTTCGTGGATTGGTTACGGAGATTCGTTCTCCACCGAGACGTGGGCGCTCCGTTGGCTTGAGCAAATGGGCACGGTCATCGATCGTCGCTTCAAGTATCGTCACCAGGTGAACTCTTACGTCGTCATCCGCCGTCTCTTGATAGACGCGATGGGGATCTGCGTGGCGCCCCTGCACACGGTCGAGGACCTTATCGAAAGCGGCGAGCTCTCTTCGCTCGAGTCGAAGAAGTTCCCCGCGTTGGGCAATAAGCTCTACATTTCTTATCGCCAACAAGCGTTGTCGCGCATCGGTATCGAATTCCGCGACTGGATTAAAGACGCCGCTCGTAGCTACGAAAAAAACTGAAGGTCCTTAGACTCCGCCCACGTTCAGCAAGTAGCTCTTGTTTTCGGGAATTGAAGCTTCGATTTTCTTGAGCACATCCAGCCATTCGGGGGCGCCGTTCTTATCATTGAGTACACTCTCGATGAGACTGAGGACGTCGCGCGATTCGTCGTCGATATAGGCCGCGAGCACGTTTGTGAGGATGTCGATGCGGGCCTTCGTTTTCTCGGTGCGGAAGGTGTCGAGGTAATAGGAGTAGGACGAGCAGCTATTGAAAAAGAAGACCTGTCTCTTCTTGGGATTGAAAACGTATTCGCCGGCTTTAGCTTCGAGGGAGGGGATGTCGAGGTTGCCGCCGAGTCCGGAGTGACCGGAGTAAACGATCACGTCGGCTTCTTCCACGCTTTGCTTAAAGAACTTCGCGAACGCGAGCGAGCGCGAATCGATCTCGGTGTTGACGAGCAAGTGACGCACGAGAACCTGAGCGCCCGAATCGAGCGTTTTTTCGAAAAGGTAAAGCGGGTTCTTAGGGGTTCCCGATTTTTTGGAGAGCTCGAATCCGAATTTCGATTCAAGTGCCTCGTTAAGCTTCTTGAAGATCTTCCAACCTACGTCGCCGCGCTTCGACGATTCGTCGAAGCCCGTGATGATATCAATCTGTACGAGTTTGCCGTTGCCGTTGTCGCCACGAATAAGATCGAAGCGCGCGGTTTCCTCGAGGCGTTTGTAATCGAGATCTCTGACGGTGACTTCCACATTGCGCGTGGCGGGTTCTTCCAGGAGTTTTTCGCAGCCTGCGCGGTAGGGATCCCAGAAGTACCAGTAGTCGCCGAACGAAGTGTAGTGCGAGTCGGTACATTTTTTGTTGTAGACCTTGGCGATATCGTACGGAAGCACGAGCTCAAAGCTGCCTTTTTTGAGAAGCTTTTTCGCCGCAGTTTTATGAATGATCGCTTTTGCGCGATAGTTGTAAGAGATTTCCGTGCGGCCGTCGGGCAGCGTTTTCGCATTCACGTTCGTGATCTTTAGAGGAAGTCTCGGAGCGCCGAGGCCTTCAATTTTTTGGAAATCCACGCCGAGTTTTTCGACAAGGCTCTCACTCTTTAGAACTCCCATGAGATAGTCGGAGTGGGTCTTCGCAGATTCCTTCGGGTCCTGGGTCTCGTCCTTTGGGATAAAGCTCGCGGTGTAAGACAGCTCAAGCTCCTGCCCGAGGGGGCTGATAACCTGGGCCGAAGCCAGGGACGAAAGAAAGAGGACGCCGAGAGCCACGAAGTGATTCATTATAAGAACCCTTAACTACTGGCTTTAACTCAATGCGTCAACAGGAATCTCCCGTCATTGGAATGAGATAAGTTCCCAACTGCACAAGGGTATTCGCGTTTTGCTCGGATTCAAGCCACCCAATAATCTCATCTTGGAAGACGTGAATGCGTCGTTTGAACTCGGGGATTTTTGCCGCATCAATCGGGATATTGAGCACACCGAGTTCGCGCCTTTCTTTGGGGATCGCGGGGAGAAGTCCTTGCCATATTCGAAGCGTTTCGACGTGATGACGGAGCACCGACAGCTCGTCGAAGCTATGGCCGGTGTCGAGTGCGGGTTCGCTTTGTTTCCAGGCACCGCTCTTGTCCTGCCTGAGGTACCCCCCGGCCACGAGAAGCCCGAGACTCTCGGCCGCAGCTTCTTCATTAAGGACACCTTTCATTTTGCGCGCGACCCACTTGGGGTCGAATCGGAAATCCTTCAGCGTGCAGAGTTCGCGCACGAGAAGATGTTGAGGCTTTGCGAGAATCGCGGCTTGAGTCGCAGGCACCTGTTTCATCACAAGGCGGCTGCGGGCTTGAAGTCTGAGTTTCTCAGCCTTGACTGAAGCAGTTTCGTCCTTCGCACAGGCGACGTCGACAAGCGCGAGGAAATAGTTCTTTTGCTCGGCGCTTAGCCCGAGCGCTTTAGCGACGTTCATCGCGGCGCTTGGGCTAAGGTTTCGTTTGCCTTGCATC
>JBDSDI010000112.1:0-3155 GCA_039920645.1 Bdellovibrionota bacterium
GCGGGTGAGCCCTGGACGGTGATTCGGTCGGAGTGCAGTAGCAGTCCGACCTCTTGCAGCGTTACGTCTGAGATCGCGAGTTTACCGTACGGAGTCTGAGCGATCGCGCGTGCCGCTGTTGTGCCCAAACGGTCTTCGTCGACCGCCGCCCAAATCAACGCGTGCGTATCGAGCAGGTATTTTATGCCCGCCATTTAAAGGGATGGCCGCCACTCCTCAGGCGAAAGCGTTGGCGTGGTTAGATCCGCGTCAGCGCTGATCGCGACCTTGCCCTTCAAACAACCAAGCAGCGAGGTCTTCGGAGTAACCGCCGTGAATAGAAAGTCGCCGTCACGATCGATCACATGCACCGGCTCGCCACGTTTCGCTTTTGCTTTAATCGCGGCAAACTCTCGCAGGAAAGTCCGCACGTTCGTTTTCATGTAAAAGACGTGTCTGACATTTCGTCTTCTGTCAAGCGCCCTACCCTCAGGCAAAGCCGACCGATTGTTTCAGGCGGTACTTCCAGTACCAGGGAGCGCGGCGTTTACCGTCGTCCGTGAGTGGTGGAAGGTGCACCCGAAAGAAATCTCGCTGCGATGTGGGGTGCTTAATGATCGCGTAGAAATCTGGCAGTTTCCGAAACACCCACGTCCCGAGCACTGGTTTTACTTTCGGCGAGATCGATGTCGTGGTGACGCCTTTGCTTCGGCTGTGGCTTTTCTCCATCACTTCGTGTTCGCCGATTACTTGAGACGCGAGTTTGCGGCCGTCCTCCGAAGCCAGGCGGAAGATCACATGTGTGCCGATGTTCGCTTTCAAAACCTTTACCTTGGCTTCCGACTGCAAAACCGGAGTGGCCGAAGTATAGCACTGCATCATGAACCACACTGGACATTTCGCGGAGCGCATTTTGTCCAGAGTGTTGTAGTCGGAATATCCATCTTCTGACGCGAGCAATGAATTTTGGCCTTCATCGAACAGACCAACGTGCATGTTCAGCGCATCAAATCCTCGCGCATCGTAATTATCAAAGCGACCAAGGGAGTCGCGATAGTAAAGTATCTTGGCGAACGCCATGACGTGCTTTCGCGCACGAGTGTATTGCTGTGGAATCGAGATGAAGAGAATCTTCCCTTTATCCAGGTCGTTGATTTCGACGGTTGGCTCGGGCGCGCAAAATGTCTCAGCGATCTCTGGTTCGATGTATGGTCCGAGATAGTTTTCGATCGTGCCTCGAATGCCCGATAGCTCTTCGGGTGCCTTGGCGAGATATTGTTTCCAACCGTCGTAAAGGATGTTGGCGCGGTCAGGGTTCGCTTCACGATTCATCATGAGCCCGAGCTGGCTGTCGAAGATCTGCGGATCCTTGATGAATTCATAAACGTTATCGAGCGTTACGGGGCTTCCCGCCAAGTGTAAGGTCTCCATCGCCTCGGCGATTCGATCGAGCGCTTGTGTTTTGAAGTGCGCTTGTGACGTCTTCTGGCCTTGGGATATCGCGGTATCAACGATGAGCTGCGCGTGTGACTGCCATGAGATCGACCGGTCACCGATCAGATTCATGCGCCACTTCGGAATCTCGCCAGGTATCCCGTATTTGCGCGGACGCATCACGACGAGTTTGTCTGAGCAATTATTCGCCGCGCAGACGTCGCTCACAGGACCATGTAGATCGCCTTTCTCGTCAGTCATGATCGCGCCGAAGTTTGGCCGGTTGATCATCAACTGAGAAAGAATCCGTTTAAGGAGTTCCGTTTTCCCTGTGCCTGGCTGACCGACAACGATTCCATGTCGGCAAAAATCACGGTCCTCCAAAGCACACGCCCCAAAGGTGACTGCGTGACGCTTTGAACGAACGCCCTCGGACTGAGCGATTGTTGCCGCAGCGGCGGCAAGCACGCCGATTGCCATAGCGGCGTAGCTGATCGCATGGATGTGAAACGCCCACGAAATCATGGCAAGCGACAGCGCCAGACCGGCGGCCGTCAAAAGCGGGAGGCGTTCGTTCACGCGGTGGTGCCCGCCGTTTTCCGTGCACGTGTCTTACGGATCTTCGCTACGCGAACAAATCGGTTAACCGTTGTCGCGTTAGCCTCAAGGCCGGCGGTGCTCAGTGTGTGAGCAATGAGCTGGGCGCTAGCGCCAGCCCTGACCAGCTTTTCGATTAGCTCGCGATGCGGATAGAGCGGCGAATCGAGAAGCGGATTTGCTTTCCGTTCTTCGAGCGCTGCCAGAGCAGCGGTGAGCGCGTCGTTGACTGCTTTCGTTTGAGCGGGACTAGGCGTTTTTGTTGCTGGAGTGGAGTTCATCGGAACGTGGTTTAATCGGTGTCGCGTTGCTGTCAACGTAAGTGCTTGGCCGTGTGCCTTATGGCATTTTCCTTGTGCAACAAGGGGTAAACTGTCCTCATTAGGGAAAAGCAGCAGCTTTTCCAGAACACGGAAATCGTGATTTCGCCCAACCCTCAGACTTCACTCGCGAATGCGCGAAAATATTTTCGGGAGCACCTCAAAGTAGGCGACTACTACAAGGAAGGTGAATCCGTCGAAGGGGAATGGTTCGGGGAAGCAGCGAAGCGGCTCAATTTGAAAGGCAAAGTGAAAGAGGAAGACTTCCTCTCGCTCTGCGACGGCAATAATCCGGAAACCGGTAAAACGCTCACCGCTCGAAAAAATTCGACGCGCGTAGTCGACGGAAAGATCGAGCCGAACCGGCGTATCTTTCACGACTTCGTTTTTCGTCCTCCAAAATCAGTCTCTATCGTGGGGATGTTGGAAGATCCGCGCATCATTGCGCTGCATAAAGCGGCTGTCCGCACTGCACTCCACGAGTTGGAGAAATATGCTGGGGCGCGACTGCGCGCGAAGGGCATGCGTGATTCTGATCGTCGTACGAGCAACATTGTAGCGGCTATTTTCGAGCACGATACTAGCCGCGAACAAGATCCGCTGATTCATACTCACGCCGTCATTTTCAACGCGACGTTCGAAGGCGCAGAGGATCGTTGGAAGGCCCTGCAAACGTTCGAAATGTACAAGGCCCTCCCCTTTGCCGACTCCGTCTACACGGCCGAACTCACGCGCGAGCTGGTCAAGCTCGGCTATGAGATCAAAGTGACCGGAAAGTCTTGGGAAATCGCGGGTGTTAGTCGTGAGCTCGTTGAGCGTTTTTCG
>JBDSDI010000113.1:0-5575 GCA_039920645.1 Bdellovibrionota bacterium
ATCGCCGATAACAAAGCTCTGGACGAGCGGCTCAAGGGACCTTTCAAACAGACTCTTGCCGACGCTGACGTCAAAGCGGCGCTCTTCGGCATCTTCCTCGAGAAAGCACCTTTCTCGGCTCAGCTCAAAGCGGATTTTGTGAAAAACTATTCCGACGCGCTCAAAAAGCCGGGTGCTCTGTCGATTTCTC
Source organism: Bdellovibrionota bacterium (assembly GCA_039920645.1). Classification (GTDB taxonomy): domain Bacteria; phylum Bdellovibrionota; class UBA2428; order UBA2428; family UBA2428; genus CAMCVE01. The sequence goes on from JBDSDI010000113.1 coordinate 191, forward strand.
CGGCATTCCCCCAGGGACTGCGTGAATTCGTAACGAGCTTCGACGCGGCGATTGCGCGGGTTGGCGACGTGCCCGTTTCGAGCACAATCATTCAGCACCTCAAAGGGCTCGTGGATCCGAACTCAACGACGCTGAATAAAATTGTCGCGGGCTTCTCGCCCGGCGCGAAAGGGCTCGTCGATTTTTACATGAACTGCCGCGCGACCGACACCTACTGCGACTCGCTCGTGGAACCTTTCAAGACTCAAGTTGCTATTCTTCGCGATGCCCAAAAGGCGATCGAGCAAAGCAGCTTTGCTGCGAACTGCCACGAGCAAGTTTCCGTACTCGTGGGGGAACTCATGAATGGCGTAGCGGAGATGGATCATAATGTCGTATCGTCTCCGACCGACGCCGTCTTGGCGTTGGCCTCGAAGCGTTCGCAAGACTCCGTGGATTGTCTCCTGCCGGGACTCGCGGCCTCGAAGGGCTTTCCTCAAGACGAAGCTGCTCGTCTCTATCAAGTGCTCGGCGAAAGCCGCAGCAAACGTCCCGGCGACCGCGAAGAAATCGTAGAAAGTTTGCACGCCTACCTCGCTTCGCCCGAAGCCGGTGGCCATGCCCAACAGGATCTGCTCTCAAAGACCGAAGCGGTCGGACGCGACTTAGTCACCGACTTCGCGAAACGTCGGGTGCAGGATTTCGCCACGACTCCCTCGAAAATTGCGCGTCTCGCTCAAGACGAAGGCAATCATAAGATCATCGACTCGATTGTGGATCGTATGGTTGCTAACACGGATCTCGTCGACGAAAATACCCATCTCCCTCTGAAAGACTACCTCAGCACTCTGGCTGAATCTCCCGTCGTGCGCGGGACGTCGATCGACAAAGCCGTCGATGCCGGGCTTCAGAAAACCCTCCAAGATCCTGCCACTCGCCGTGATGTTTTGAAACTCGCACTCGGTATCGACGATGCTCTCATGGTGAAATCTTCGGGTTTGCTCGGTCCCGGCTTGGAGCGCCGTATGGTCGAAGCCTACGACAAAGCTGACCTCCGGGGCACGAATCCGAAGTTTGCCGAAGGCACCGATCCCGGCATCGCGACCTTCCTTAAGGGGTTTGATAAAAGCGTGAAGGAACTCGATAAGCACCGCGCTTCCGACGAATCCGCACTGAAATTCTTCTCCAACATGATCAAGCCCGAATCGCGCGTGATCGACGGTCTCGTTGCCGAGCAAAGCAAGGGTGCGAGTGCGCTGCTTATGTCGATGCTCTCATGCAAGGCTGGCTCGAGCGAGCTGTGCCACGCGTGTCTCGGGAGCCTAGGCAACTGGGTCGTCATCGATCCCAAAAATGGAACGAGCGAAGTCGTGGCTAAAGCGCCCATGGGGAAGATCCTTAATTTTATCAAGGCCGGCCTGCAAGGCAGCGATGCAAAAATCAACGCCACATGCGCCGCCGCGATTCCCGCGACGCTCGACCACATCTTCGCTCAACCCCGCACGACGACACGCGGTCTCGGCATCCTTCAAGACCCCGGTCTTTTCCTCGATGCGCTTTCGCAAGCCGAGAACCAGACCGCCCTAAACTGCATCGTCGCGAACTACGCCGAAACGAAAGTTTTCTCGAAAGTGCGCGACCAGCTCGCTCCGACCGAAGCGGGCGTAAGAAGTCTACTCTCGCACGTCGGCATGCCCGAGAATTCGGGTCTGATGCAGCTCACGGGAAAAAAACTTTTCGAGACTCTCGAAAAGAAGAACTCCAATACCGAACTCTTGAAGCGTAAGGACGTTTTGATCGCGGCTCTGAAAGCGGACCTCAAGAACGACACTTCGAACAACCGTCACGATATGGCAGTCGCCATGCAAGATCTCACGCGTTCCGTGATGGTCACTACGATCGCCGATCCCGAACTTGCTTACGGCATCGTCAAGGGGGGCAAATTCCCCGGTGATCTCAAAAAATGGGCGGCGGGATCTCACGACGCTCTCGCGCAAATGACGCTTCAGTGCGTGGACGGACGTTACAGCTCGGGCTTCATGCCGATCGCGCTCTACGCGAGCGAGGACGTCTCACGTTTGGTGAGCGGAGCTTTGACTCCTTGGGTTCAGGACGGTCCCCAAAGCCGTTATCCCGCGCGCGTAAAAGCGCCGGTAGCTTCGAGCGATCCTACTCAGCCTGCATCCAACGAAGCGTGTACCGATGCGGGAGTTTTCTCGGTCAACTCTGCGGATCTTCCCGTTAAGGCACATTCCTCGCTGATGGGACGCGTGAACTGGGTCGGCGGATACGAGCACACCCTGAAGTCTTATCAGGATCAAGGTCGCGCGGACGGATCGGCACTGCTCTCCAAAGCCGGAGAAACCGATGCCCTTTCGCGTACCGCCGATTACCAAAAAGTCATTAATCATTTGCGACAGCGTAAGGAGCTCATGGCTAACAAGCGTCCTTCTGCAGGATATCTGAAATGGGAAATGGATGAGCTGGGCGGACCTGCTAAGAATGTCGTTTCCGATCTTAGCAGTCTCTTGCGCTTCCCGATTGACGATATCAAGAACGCTCTGCAGATCTACAAAGATTCGCCGAGCGTTAAGAATCGCGACAATCTGAACGCTCTTCTCACGAAGAACTGTTCTGACATCTGGACGCAGTGGTCGATCGGCAACAAGCCGATTACATTCGCGGAGCCTTCTGCTTTGCAGAACTCTCATTAAATTTTTTTGGGGGGGATGGTCCATCCATGGACCCGGGGTAGGGGTTGGGACTTCGAACGACCTGAGTGGGGGGACACTCAGGAATGTTTAATCATACGGCCGAGGTCTTGAACGAGGAAGGACAGCTCGCGGTGAGCGCCTTTGAGTTGCTCGAGCTTCGATTCGACGGATGCCAACGTCTGTTCGACGCTAGCGATCTGCGTCTGAGCGGGAGTTTGGAAACGGGGATCTTCCTGAGGAAGAACGGCAGCCAAATCTTTCATCGCGTTTCCGAAGTAGAATTTCACAACGTGGTCTTTATCTTGGTAAGCCGACATAATCTCATTTCCTCTCGTTCGTTCTAATACCTATAGAGCATCGCTTGTGCCATGCGCAGCAGACTCGGTCCAAGACAGATATATGAAAAATTACGGTATCTTGTAAAGATGGACCTGGGACCCCTTTAAAGCCATTCAGGCCTCGCGGACAATGTGCGCAAACACGGTGTCTAAAGTTTGATCATTTGAGAGAACGTATTCTTCCTGTATTCCAAGCCTTTACCTCGAAGCGGTCTTTGTTAGTCTATTGAAGTGACTCAACTTGCCGGTATTCTGCTCCTCACCCTCACTCCATACAGTCAGGCGCCTGCGATAGCGCCTTATTCCCTCAGCCCGAGCGATACCCGCCCCGTGGGTCGCCTTGAGATGCGCACGGATGGGCCAGTCGTTGGAAGCTCTCCTGAGGCCTCTGGGGAGACCTCCTCGGGGACAGGGGGAGTCGAGGTTGCGCCTTATATGGGGCTCGGGTTTGAGTTCCTGCGTGGGTCCAAAGGACCGGACGTGAACGTCGCTTTGGGGATGCAATTAAAGAGCAACGACTTTGTCCTGAAGATTGTGCCCGAGATCGTCATGACGACGGGTTCGAAATGGGATGCGTCGGTCATGGGCGGTTTCTGGTATGGAGCCACGGCGGAGCTCGAAGCACACTTCGGAAACTTCTGGCTGGAGCCCTCATTGAAGATCGTGAAGTATCAAGATCGCAACCTGGGCGACCCCGAAAAACAGACCACCTACTCCGAAGAGGATTCCCTCCGCGTGGCGCTGGGCCTTGCCTACCAACCCGTCTCCGGGCTTTACGCTTCGGCAAAACAAAAAATGTGGGCACTCGGCAAATCGAATCTGACGTCACCCGGTTTGAATCTCGATATGGCGAGCGACGTGATCTGGGTTTCCGAACTGACGGTGGGATGGTCATGGGATCGTAAAAGACTCAGCGGACGCGTGATTACGGTTTCGGGCGTGAACAACGACGAACAACACGCGTTTCGTGCGCGCGGCGCTTTCGAAGATCATTTGCTCTCTAAGCAGAGAGCTGAAGTGGAGATGCAATGGCTCTTCTGAAAAACTATTCCTTTGTCGGAGTCGCTCTCGCGAGTCTCGTAGCCTGTGGGCCTTCGAACTCCGTGACCCGCGTGGTTTCGGTGCCGATCAAGTCGGATACGTACATCGTGAGTGGGTCCGAAAAAAGCAACGGCGGGGACGAGTCGCTTAAAGTTTCGACCGGTGCTTCGGCGCAGAAGGTTGCGCTCGTGTCGCTGCCATCGTCCGACGGGAGCATCTCGGAGCAGTCTTTTACTGAGGCGATCGTCAATGCGATTTTCGACGGCTTCTTCAACAGCGGCTGCGACAGTTCAAAAATTCTTAAGCCCCAGTATTTGAGCGACGTCACACTCGTTTTGACGCCGCTCGACGAAACGAAGGCCGCATCCGCCGCGCAGATCTCCATCAAACCGCTAGCGCGCGGGTGGTGGCAGGGCGCGACGTGGACCAAGGCACATCCCTTTCTGGCGAGCGGAAAATGGCAGAGCGCCGGCGGCGACGTGATGAACGGCGTAACTGCAGTGGCCGGCACGACGGGCACGGGCTCGAAGACCATCGAATTTGCGGTGAAAGATCTCGTCACCGAATCCACGACGATTTTTGAGTGGGGTTCGGTCACGGCGCTCAACGGCTTCAGGGTCGAGGCGGCCAGCGGCACGAGCATCGATTTTCATTCGGCGCAGAGTAGCTGGGGCGAGAGCTATCGCCCGCACCTGGACTTCACCTATACCGGGCCTTGCCTTCCTCCGGACACCAACTCGTTTTGAGTTCGGCCCCTTGCTAGGGGTGGGAGACTGGGCTACAAAAGTTTCAAAGTTTGGGGCCAGTAGCTCAGTTGGGAGAGCGCCACAATGGCATTGTGGAGGTCATCGGTTCGATCCCGTTCTGGTCCACCACTCCGACCAATAGGCAACTTTTGGTCCATTAAACTGCCACTCGGCAGTGGGAGATTTCAGGATTGGTTTTTTAGACAGAGTTGAAAAGGCTTCAGGGAGTTCCCCCGAAGCCTTTTTCTTTTGTGGTGATTGGATACGAGACGCATCTGCATTGGCAGAGACGTAGAAGCCCTCAAGCCTTCCTTGGTTCAAAAACAAAACATCATACATATTTCGGATAAGCCGTTTTAAAAGTGCAGGACTGGCTTTGGGCAAAGCTTTTTTAAAACTCAAGAGGCGCTCTTCAATTCCCGCGATGGCCTCTTTGGGTTCCATCAAGTCATCTTCTTTTTCCAAAAGCTCAGCCAGAGTTTCTTGATGGCGCTTTTTTTGATTGGAAAGCGTTTCTAATTTCTCAGCTACAAGCTGGGAAGCGTTGGAGCTTAAAGAATTCTGAAG
>JBDSDI010000114.1:0-9898 GCA_039920645.1 Bdellovibrionota bacterium
ATCAATAAGAGTTCGGATGGAGCCCATCGCCTCCGCATTGAAAATTCTTTCGAGATCCGGCGGACTTCTTTCCTGCATGAAGAGCTGAATGCAAAAACGATCCAGCAGAGGTCCCGAGAATCGGTCCAAGTATTTTTTTAGGGAAGACCTCGAACAACGACATCGCGAGAGATCGCGTGGGCGGGCCTGGCCGCAAGCACAGGGATTGGCGGTCGCGACAAGCCAGAAATCCGCGGGCCAGTTCGCGAAACTCTGACCGTTGAAGCGTCGCAGTTCCTTTTGATCGAGGACGTTTCGGAATATTTCGCGGACGTCGCGCGAGAGTTCCGGAAATTCGTCCAGAACCATGAGGCCCCCGTGGGCGAGGCTGAAGAGACCCGGCAGCGATCGCCCGAATTTCTTATATCCGAGAAATTCTGAAACGTGCGTACGAGCATGCGGGTTGAGAAACGGAACGCGTGGAGCTGATTCGTAACCCGCGGAACGCCAGATCCGTTCTTTTTCTGAGGAGGCTTGCCGCGCGGGGCCCAGGTACCAAGAACGACACCATTTTCCGAGGTGCGTCTTTCCCACGCCGGGGGGACCCACGAGGAGCACGGGTTCGCGCAATACGGCTGCTACGAAAAGCGCAAAGCGTTCGAAGCGACGACCTTCGACACGAACCTGCGTATCGGGTGGAGGCGCAATGTCCTCTTGCGGAGCGTGCGTGGGGACGGGAAGGGGGACTGTCGTTACGATCCAGGCGAAAAGCTCGCGGAGGTCGGAGAAGTGTCGTGCTCCTACCGCGAGAGGGTCTTCGTCCTCGAGGCTCCGTGAAGTGGGCGTGGTTGAGATGCGACCGCTTAAATCAACGCTGCCGTAGAAACGTCGGGAGAGCAGCTTCGCGAGAATGCGTCTATCGCTTCTCAGCTCCGGCTGAAGAGCGACCCAGCACGCGACGAGGATGGGAAGTTCTAGGTGCGCCCCCACTTTGGGAATTTCTTGCGGAGAGATATGGATCACCAGACGTTCCAAGGGATCCCACGCGACGCAGTTGTGAAGCACGGCGCGAATTTTGTCTCGCGCGTCACGCAAAACCTCGCTCGGCAGTCCCGTGAGAGAGAGATTTTGAAGTCCCTTTAGGACGGAAACTTCGACGCGCAAGTCGTGCGTGACGAATGCGGTATTTTGACGAGTCGAAACGGAAACGACAGGGCTAAGGCAGTGTTCCATCGTCTTGCGCCTTTACAAATTCCGGACCAAGATAAAGAGATGCGCCCACTCTCGGAATGGACCCTTAGTGAAGACCCCGAGGTCCGTTCGCGCAGAATCCTCGCTTTCGATTTGGACGACACGCTGACCGAGGGATCCGAACTCATGTCGTCCGCACTCAGCGCGCTGGGCAAGAGCCGCGCCGCGGGTTTGAAAAACGTGCTGGTGAGCGGTCGGCCGGCATCGTGGGCCGATGCACTTCTGCGACTCCTTCCTTTCGAAGGGGCCATCGCCGAGAACGGTGCCGTCGTTTTCTGGCGAGATCCCAAGAATCCCGGAAACGTCGAGAGACTTTATTGGGAAGAGGGCGCTTACGTCGTGCATCCTCCGAGTTCCGAAACACAACACAAGCTTCGTGCGCTTCGCGACGAAGTGCTCGCGAAGTTTCCGAAATTTCGCGTGGCAACTGACCAACTTTTCCGTCTTTACGATGTTGCCTTTGATTTTGCTGAGGCTGTTTCTCCCGCGCTTTCTTTGACTGAAGCCGAGGAACTCGCAGACTTCTGTTCCGTGCGAGGTTTTTCGGCAAAGGTTAGCAACATTCACATCAACGTGTGGAAGGGAAACTTCACCAAGATCGAGGGACTGAAATGTCTCGTCGAAAAAATCTGGAAGGCTGATCTGAAGCGTGACGTGATCTACACCGGAGATTCTCCCAATGACGGCCCGCTCTTCGGAACGGTCGATATTTCGGTCGGCGTCGCGAACGTCCGCGATTTCATCGATGCTGGAGTGAAGTTCACTCCCCCGAAGTTCATAACCCGCAGACGTTGCGGTGACGGCGCCGCCGAGCTTATCGAACATCGTCTGAATCTGGAAGGAATCAAACAATGAACAGATTCTTTCTCATGCTAGTGTATGCGCTCTCTATGAAGTCCTTCGCCGTCGAAGCGCCGGGCGGCAAAGGTTTTCAAGCGTTCCGTTTGCCGGAAGCTCGCCTCTTTTATCGTCGACCTTTACTCGCTTCCGGTCCCGCCGAAGGTCTGCAGGAAGCTCTACCAGCCGGAACCGAAATCTTGCTCGTGACGGCGACTCGAAACCGCGATTGGATTTTCGTGCGGACCGAAGGAAAATCTGAAGGATGGATTCCGTCGGCATGGGTGCAAGCGCCTTATGCTGTCAATGCTCTCGACGTGCGCGACCGTTTCTATCCGGAAGAAATTCCTCCGGAGACGGGGTTTGATTTCAGCACCGACGTTAAAGTCTGGGGAAGCGATCTTCTCCTGGAGGCTTTGAAGACCAAATGAAAATGTGCCGCATCGCTTTCGCCACGCTTCTTGCGTCGACGGCGGCCCATGCCGAATTCCAAATTGCGCCTGTTTTGAATATCACACGCAAAGCGCCTTTGTTCGATCATCCCTCCAAGACGGCGAAGCTTCTGGCCGAGGCCGATCCGGGAACGCCAGTGCTCGGTCGGGGACTTTCTCCTCAGGGTGCGTGGATTCTCGTCGAGGACTCCGACGGCAACCAAGGATGGATGCCAACCGAGAGAACTAACTACAAAAACGTAGCAGAGATTAAAGACGATATTCTTCCCGTGGATCCTTCCTGGAAAACGGAATCGAAAGATCTTCTTCCGGACACTCCTGAAGCCGCCGCCGCGACGGTTTCGGACGAAGGCGCGTCAGTGAAGCCTCGGAGTTGGGAACTTTCGGCGGCCTATCGCGAAGGAATTACCAACGACGTGCAGAGCGTCTATCCCATCGGGCTCGCTTATCTGCAGTCGAGCGGCGCTCAGGGCGTGGGACTTCGCGCGGATTTTGATCTTGGAGGTCACGTGCTTCCTTATGCGTGGCGACTCAGTTTTCTCGGGCGTTATGCGTGGATCGGAAGCTTCTTCCGTGAGCTGGACGTTGGCTATCAGAGACAAAATACTGACCCCTCGCGCGCCGGCCTCAGTCTGGGATATTCCCTGGGCCTGGGACTGAGCTCGCGTTTCGCGTTCAGTTTGCGAGGTGGACTCTTCCTCGGAAGCGAGCGAGAATGGACGGGGGAACTAAGATGTCGTTTCGCATTCTGACTTTTTCGCTGCTCGCCGCTTCGGCGCTTTTCGGAATGTCCCGCAGTTTCGCTGCGCCTCCCGTCGATTTGAGCGATTACGACGGTGCCCACCGGGTGCTTCGTCGAGTAGAGAAGCCCCTTACAGACAAGGATCTAATTTTTACTGACAACATCATCAAGCCCGAGAAATTGCTTCACGGGCTTGTGCTCGTCAAGACGGCCACGCTCGGTCGCACTGAAGCGAATACCAAAGCTAAAGCGGTGTTGAGTTTCAAGCCGGAGTACCGCGTGCGCTTCCTGCAGTATTCCAAGGACAAGAAATGGATAGCGATCGAATTGCTCAACGGACGCAAGCGCGCGTGGGTCCAGTCGAGCGCCGTCGAAGTTCTGGACGAGAACTACACCAAAGACGCCCCCGCTCCCGCGGAATAAGCGCGCTGCCTTGAGGCGCTAGTCTTCGTCGTCTTGCTCAGCGCTTTCGTCATCGAAACGACAGCGCGAAACGAGACGTTTGCAGAGTTCCTGCGCAACGGGGAAAAGCTGCGCGGGTTTGAGTTCGATCGGCCACTTCTCGGATCCCGCAAAACGCGCCAAATCGAGCTGACTCCAGAAGAGACGAAGTTCATCCGCCAGGGGTTGGAATTCCACCGGCAGTCTGCGAAGGATCACGCGCTCGAATTCGGCGCGTGATGATTCGTGGTGCAGTTCCTTCACTTTAAGATGACCGGTGAGGTACTCGCGCGTCCATTGATCGACGAGGATCGTGAGGTCCACCGGATTTTTGTAATCCTTGGTGGTGATCGCGAGCGCGGTTTTTTGCCACGGGTTGTCCTTGAGGCGCGCCCGCATCAGGTCTTCCTTACGGCGTTTGGCAAAGGCAAACCCGAGAGCGAGATAGAGGGCGCCGAGCGAGCCCCAGATCAGAATCCACAGCCGTGCTTGCGTAGTCTTGGACGTCGATATCTTGAGGAGCGGCTGTGCGATACCATCGAAGGGACTCACGCGACGTTCGGGCGCCTTCGCGGCAACGTCGCTCGCCTTGTTCGCAGTCGAGCTGCCTTCGATAGTGAAGCTGAGGCGCGGCGTTTCGCGCACTTCGTAGTTTTTGGTTTGGGGATTGAAGAAAGCCCACTTAAAAGGTTCCAGCGCAAGCGTTCCGTTCTTGCGAGGAAGCAGCAGGTATTCAAAGCTCTTGTAGCCGGTCGTGTCGGGGCGAAGCTCCGCGGTGTTCTTGGTTTGGAAGAGTTCGAGTTCAGGAGGAAGCGGAAGAGCCGCTTCCTCGATCATCTTCACGTTGCCCGTCCCCGCGATGGTGAATTGTACCGTGAAGGGCTGGTCGACGGTCAGCTTACCCGAGGGACCCTTCAGATCGATGTCGAAGTTGCCCACCGCTCCGGTGAAGATGACGCCAGGAGGAGTGGGAGGAAGTTCTTTCACGGGAATCGTAACGACGCCCGAGGATTTCTCCATGGGAATCGGATTACCCATCTGAGGAGTGGGCGAGCCCGTGATGAGACTGTTAATGAGATCTTCGGGACTCGTGAAAACCTCTGCCCGTACGACGAAGGGATCGATCTTCAAGGCTCCCGATTTCAAGGGGAAGAGAGCGTAGCGGATAATTTCGGAGCGGTAGAGAATCTCATTTCCGACTTGGACGCGCTCTTGGGCGAAGTTCTTCGTGATAAAGAGTTCTTCCTTGAGAAAGCCTTTGAAGTCGGGAAATTTTGCCATCTCGAAATTTCTCAGGTTACGACTGCGCTGATAAAGTACGTAGCTTAGCTCGATCATTTGTCCAACGTAAGCTTCCTTCACTTTGTATTCGGGCTTCAGGAAAAAACTTTGATTGGCAGGAACTTCGTCGGGAGCCAGGCCGTTGTTGGCGTTGCCGCCGTTGAGCTCGTCATCCGTCGGATCGCTCTGGGGAACTTGAAGCCCTTGTTGGAACTGAGGCGGAAGCTGACGGTGTTGATTCTGCCGCGCCGTTTGAGAAGGAAAATTGGGCGCTTTGACGATAGGGTCGACTTGAACGGTGAGCGTTTCGGTCTTGTAAGTTTTTCCGGCGATCTCGACGTTCATCGAGGGAATCTGAAGAGCTCCGGACTTTCGGGGTTTAAGGGAATAAGAATACTCGGCGCGGTATCGGTATTGCACTTGGCCGTTGACGTAGATGACACTGGGGCTTTCGGAGCGGAAGCTGTTGATGAGCTCCCAGTCCTTGAGTTTCGAGACGTCCGGGGCGGCAACTCGACCCGAGCTGTCGGTTTGGGCTTTGACTTTGAAAAGAACGATCTCGCCATTACGACTGCGGTTCGGCGTCACGCTGACGGAAAGGAGTGCTTCGGCGGAAGCCACGAGCGAGCTCAGAGCGCAGCAGAGGCCGAGCGCGAGAATCGGAATTTTCCTGTTCAAAAATGGCATGCGTGATTTCATCTTAGCACCGTTTCCTGATCACCATTGTTTACCACGTCCATCGGCTTGTCCGTCTTGACCTTGAGCGCGCTGCTTTTCTTGAGCTTCTTTTTGAGAACGACGTTTCTGCACTTCACGTTCTTTGCTGCCAACGCTCTCGAGGATTTTTTTTGCCTGAGACTGATTCACGTCAGTTCCTTTAAATTCGGCGGGCTTCTGTTGTTGCCCCTGTCCGTACTTCTTGTCCTTTTTATCCTTGTCGCCTTCGCCGCCCTTGTTGTCTTTCTTCTCGTTCTCTGAACCGCCTCCTCCTCCACCCCCTTGTTGCTGCTGAGCCGCGAGCAAGCGACGGATCGATTCTTCGATGACGGGATCGAGTTCTTTTTCGGCGGGTTTCTGGAGGAGGGCGTCGTAGTAATGAGCCAGGGCCTTCTCACGTTCTTTCTTGAGTTCGAGTGCGAGTGCGAGTTGGTAGTGCAGACCTTTGACGAAGGGATCGGCGGGCAGGTCGGGTTTGTATTCCGAGAGAATTTTTGTGAACTCGCCAATAGTTTCGTCGAGGATTTTTTGGTTGAAGTCCTGTCCCTTTTCTTGGGGGAAGCTCATTGCCAGACGCGTCGAGGCCCAATTGTAACGGAGCATGAGATTGCGAGCGTTGTCGGAAAGAGCATCCTCGAGAGCTTGGCGCGATTCCGTATACGATTTTTTCTTGTAGAGAGAAAAGGCCTTATTGTTGCGGTAGATCGTCCACGGCATCAGACCTTCGGCGCCGGGCGCCGCGTTCGAATCCCAGGCTCCGAGTCCCGCAAGGAGGATGACTAAGGTCTTTGCGCCATTCTTGGAACGCGACGGCCATTTCCAAGCAAAACCGAGTTCTGGAATCAGGAAGTCGAGGAAGAGGAAGAAGAAGGCGACCGCAAGCGGCCACTGGAAACGATCTTCACGGTCGAGGCGCGTTCCTGCATCGATACTGTCGCGTTTGTAATTGGCTAGAGCGGCGTTGAAGTCTTTGAGGACTTCAACGCCCCCGCTGAGATAGAAGATCTTTCCGCCGGTCTTGTCGGCGATGTCCTTAAGCTTTTTCTCTTCAAGTTTCGTGACGACGTTGGTCGAGGGATTAGAGGGATCTTTCAGGTATTCCACACCGCGCTCGCTGCGAATCGGGATGAGTCCACCTTTCGAGGTGCCGACGGCGAATCCGTAGACCGGCACGCCGAGCGTTTCCGCGCGAGCAGCTGCGCCCTTGAAATCGTCTCCCGTTTCTTCTCCGTCGCTTACGATGACCACGACCTTCGCGGCAAGATCTGCGATCTCGGAACGGTCTTTGACCTTGTCGAGGCCGAGGGCGCGGAGACAAGCATCGATACCGACGCTGAGATTGGTGGATTGGTCGCTGATGTAGCTGGAGTCCATGGGATCGAGGAAGCTCACGAGGGCGCGGTGATCGGTGGTAAGAGGCGCGGCCACGAAGGCGGAACCCGCGAAGCCAACGAGTGCGGCGCGGTCGCCACCCATACCCTGCATGAAGATGGTGAGTTGGTTCTTGGCCGCCTGAAGACGGTTGGGGGTTACGTCTTCGGCGAGCATGCTGCGCGAAAGATCGACGGCGAAGCAAAGGTCGAGGCCTTCGGCTTTCACGACTTTTTCTTTCTGTCCCCACTGAGGACCGATCAGGGCGATCACGAGGAAGAGCAGGCCAATGATCTGACAGACGATCTTCGAACCGCGCCACCGGGGCTTTTCGAAAGCGTCGGGCCACGAAAGCACGTTGAGCGCTCCAAGCATCTTCTTTCGCCAGCGGATCGTCGCGAAGCTAAGGCCGAGGACCAAAACCCATGCTACGAGAAAACCCGCATAGTCGGGATTTGCGAACCCGATGCCAAGTTCCATGAGCATCGTGTTCATGGCAGTTTTCTCCAGCGCGTGTTCAGGGCCAGCATCTCGATGAGAATCAGGACGAGTCCCACGAGAATCCATGGCCATGCTTTTTCGGAGGTGCGTACGAAGGTATCGACTTCCACCTTGGTTTTTTCCAAGGCGTCGATGGTCTGGAAAATATTCTGAAGAACACCATTTTCTTGCGCGCGAAAGAAACGTCCTTGCGTGCGCGTGGCGATCGACTGCAACAAGGGCTCGTTGATCGCGTCGGTAAGCTGCTGCATCACGGTCTGTTCGCCGTAAACGGGATCGTAGATCGTCACCGGAAAATCGACTTTCCCTTTCGCTCCGACCGCGATGGTGTAGACCTTGATGCCGTAACCTTTCGCCAGTTCGGCGGCGGTTTCCGGGTCAACGCTGCCCATGTTGTTATCGCCGTCCGTGACGAGAATGATGATGCGGCTCTTTGCCTTCGAGTCTTTCAGGTGGTTAACGGCGACCGCGAGTGATTCGCCGATCGCTGTTCCGTCCTGAAGGAACTTATTCGTCGAATTCATGAGCGCGTCTTGGACGACTTTGTGGTCGGTGGTCGTGGGCACGGCCAGGAACGCTTCGCCACTAAAGAGTACGAGGCCGATGCGGTCGTCCTTGCGGCGGTCGATGAAGTCCGCGAGGACGTTGATGGCGACAGTATGGCGATTGGGGCGGAAGTCGATGGCGTCCATGGACTTCGAAAGGTCGAAGCTGATCACGATGTCGACGGCTTCGATGGTGCGTTTCTCGCGCTCGAAGATTTCCTGAGGACGCGCGAGTCCGATGATGATGAGCGCGAGCGCGGGGAGACGAAGTGCGTAGTGCACGCGGAATGGCGACGGGATCGAGAAGCGGGGACGTTGGTCGATCCAGCTCGCGGTCGGAATGAAAAGACGACTGCGGCGTTTGACTCCGTAGCGATACGAAAGCCAGGCGGCGATTGCCAGCGGAATGAAGAGTAGAAGGAAGGCAGGATGCGCGAAGTTCACGTCTTCTCCTTCTTCTTGAAGAGTGGCTTGCGGCGCGCGGCCGAGGCACTGGCATGAATGGCGCTGATCTTTGATTCGAGATGGGTGTAGAAATCTTTGAGAGATTTGAAATAGGCATTGCGAAGCGCAAGTTCGGGAATCTCACGCGCATAGGTGACTTGCTTGGCCTGCATGAAGGTGGACTCGAGTTGCGCGACCTGCGGAGCGGTCAGCACGCTGGGTTTTCGCAGCGCTTGGGCCTTGAGTTCTGAAATGAATTCGGTGGTCGTCGCGCCCGGGGCTTTGAAGCCGTAGGCCTCCTGCAGCAGGGCACGCAAATGCCGAAGTCCGTCGCCGTAGAGAAGCTGCGAGCTAAGGACGTCGTCCTTTTGCGCGAGTTGCTGGGTCTCGGCTTTGGAGAGAAAGATTTCCATTTTTTCCAAGGGAGATTTTTTGAGTCGAGCGCGCGCGAGCAAGAGAGAAGTATCGTGTTTGGGACTGAGCAGGCGCTTGACGAGCCAGCCGAGGCCGACCGCTAGCGCGAGGGCGGCGAGCAAAACGAGCCAGAGCCACCAGGGGTAGGGCAGTTGGAGCGGCATGAGAGGACGGATCTTTTTATCGACCTTGGCGGGATCCGGCGCTTCGATGCGGAAGCTCACGGCCGCTTGGTCCTTGCAGAGTCCCGCAACTTCGAATTCACCGGCAACAAGGGGACCAAGCACGATTCCGTCGGGTCCGACATCGACAACGTAGAGAGAAGCTTTGTCGCCGGACTTGATGATTTGACCCTTCGTGACTGCGGCGTCGGAGCCGGCAGGGCATTTCCATGTTTGCGTCTTGCCGGGAGGAACGAGGATCGGTTCCATCAGCGCGATCCTCTTGCGATCCGCATCTTGAAGAAGTTCTGAAGCGCGGTGACGAAGTTGTCGTCGGTTCCAATCCAAACAAGATCCACGCCGATGCGCTTAAAACTTTGTTCGATCGCGTTTCGTCGCGTCTGTCCGTGCAGTTTCATATAGCGACGCAAAGAATCGGACTGCGTATCGAGAGTCACGGGTCGACCCTGTTCAGCGGTTTGGACTTCGAGAAATCCGACGTTCGGGAGTTGCCACTCCTGCGGGTGATCGACAGCAATGGCGATGAACTCGTGCTTCGAAGCGCAACGACGGAGGAGACGTTCGTCTGGAAGAACTTCCATATCTGTCAGGAAGAACACGATGGACTGTTTCTTGAGGACCTTGTCGATGTGCCGGAGTGCGGAGTTCGGATCCGTAAGACGCCCTGAGGGTTCGAAGCCCAGCACGTCCCGGATCACGCGCATGACGTGGGTTTTGCCTTTGGACGGACTGAGCGTTTTC
>JBDSDI010000115.1:0-7751 GCA_039920645.1 Bdellovibrionota bacterium
GAAGGTCGCGGTTCGCAGCGTAAACTGAACGGAAGATCCGTAGAGTCCGGGGATCTGCGGATCCGGGAATGCGGCCTCGCGGTCGACGGGTCTTAGGACCGGCATGTTCACGCGTAGCGCGATCCAGAGATTTTTTACGAACATCAGCTCCACGACGGGGGAGAGCGTAAAAAGTCCGGCGCCGCCTTCGAGTTTGTTATCGATCTTGAAAGAAGCGATACGGCTGAAGACGGTCTCCAGGCCGAAGCTCGCCGGCATGTCCGAGGCGATCGATCCTTGATAGCGAAACAGCGTGTGAAAGGCCCACTGGAATCCGTAACGATCTTTGGCGTCGGGACCGGTAGGAACCGCAAAGATTGCTTCGGGTCCGAGTCGCACGAAGAAAGGCATCTTGAGCGGATCGAGCGACTCCGGATTAGGAACGTAGTCGAGACGGATGCGGTACTCGTGATGGCGCGCGGTGAGACGTAGGAAATCGCTGCGTAGCAGCCCGTAGCCGAGACTGCTAAGGAAACGTCCGTCTCCGAAACTCTGGCGGTGCATCAGTCGGAATCCGGAAAACTCGGAGCCCTTGGGACTGTCGTCGTTGCCCCCCATGGCGTTGCGGAATCCGAGCATCACCGAGAATGCGGAGCTGTAGCCGTTCTCGTTTTGAATCAGGAAGTCGAGATCGAAATCCTGTGCCAGGAAACTGTAGCGCTGGGCGGGAACGGGTTTGCGCTCGCCAAAAAGATCTTCGTAGACGTCGCGCTTATAGCGCAGGTCCGGCACGTGCGTAGAGAGACCAAACTCCGCACTCAACGCGATTTTGAAGGGCGTTTTACCGGTGTTTTCGAGATTCTGGGCCGCGGCGGCCAAGGGCAAGCTTGCGGCAACGATAAAGAAACATTGAAGACGACGCATCTTCTCCATTTTAGCCTTTGTTTGGTTTCAGGGGTAGCTTGCTCCCGGCGTCGACACGGCCTAAAAGTAGAATTGTGAAACAGGAAGTCTATCTTGACGCAAATGCTTCGCATCCGCTTTTGGACCGCGTAAAGGCCGAGCTGACCCGCAGCTTCGAAGCCGAGACTCTCGGTAATGCTTCGAGCGTGCACCATGCGGCGGGCCGTCGTTCCCGCAAGCTTCTCTCGAATCTGAAGGACGAACTCCAACGTGCTACCGGTCTCGACTCCGCGGGGTGGATATTCACGTCCGGTGCGACGGAATCTCTGAATATGGCCCTCACGACGGCGCTCTGCGAAGGATGGCGGGTCTGGTGTACGGACGTCGAACATTCGGCGGTCCTGAAGTTCTGCGCCAAGCGTATCCCCGAGGCGACGCGCCTCCCGGTCCTCGCCAGCGGTGAAATCGATCTCGCGCATCTGGGGCAAAAAATTATGGAGCTCGAGAAGGGCGTCGACGTCCTTCTCGTTCTGCAAAGCCATAACAACGAGACCGGTTTTCCTCTCCTGCGCGCGGTCGATATCGGCGCCTTCGCGCGTCTCGTAAAATCCCGTCCCGAAATCCGCATTCTCTGGGATGCCGTCCAGAGCGTCGGGAAAACCGATCCCAAGATCTTACGCGACATGCTCGCGATCGGAAACTATTGCGTCGTCACCGGTCATAAACTCGGTGCTCTCTCCGGCCTTGGCGCGATTTGGCGCGACAAAGCGTCTCCGCTGAAACCTCTGCTGCTCGGCGGGACTCAGGAGCAAGGAATGCGCGCCGGCACCGAAGCACTTTGGAGCGCGGTGGCGTGGCTCGAAGCGCTGCGCGAATGGCAGGAGAACGGCGTCTTCCATCGGGAGAACTGGACACGTCTTAAGGACGCTCTTGTCTCCACGCTTGCCGAGCTTCCCCGGGTGAAACTGCTGCGCGGCTCCGAAAAGGGCGAGTGTCTCGCGAATACTCTTCCTCTGGTGGTGCAGGGGATGACGTCGGACCTCATGCTTCAGAAACTCGATCTCGAAGGCGTCTGCGTCTCGAGCGGAAGCGCCTGTCAGTCCGGCGTGGCCGCAGTGTCGCATGTGTTAATGGCGCTCGGATGTTCGGAGGAGGAATCCAAATCCTTTATCCGCGTTTCGATGCCTGTTCGCTGTCAAACGAAGGATCTCGATTTTTTCGTGGCGGCGCTAAGGAAAATCCTCGCATGACCAAAGGGGCGGGACTGGGTCCGGTCGTCGTCGGTCTCTCGTCGCGCGGAAAACTTTCGCGCCTCGCCGGCTTGATCGTGGAGGAGCAGGGCGCCGACGTGCGCTACCTTCATCTCGTCCTCTCTCCCAAGGTCAATGCCGTTTTCGGTTTCGATTCTTCGGATTTCAACCCCACCGCGTGGGCGAAGTCTCGCAGCAAGAATTTCCACGAACTCGACCTGACGAAAGAATCCGACTCGTGGCTCGAGTCCGAAGGAGCACGCTCCTTCGGCCAGTTCTGGACTCCCGATTTACGCGGGCTCTTCGATTCCGAATTTCTGCTTCCGCGTCTCGTGGCGTGGGCGCGATCGCAGAATATTTCTACGGTCTCGACGGGGCATCGCGCGCGCATCACGCTCGAGAGCGAGCGCGACTATTCACTCTGGCGTTCGCGCGATATCGAGCATGATCAAAGCGCGTGGCTTGCGCAAGGCGGGGCTAAGCTCTTCTCGTCGCTGCTGCTTCCGCTCGGTTACCTCAAACTCGGCGAACTCGAAAAACTCTGCGTTCTCCACGAGATCTCGCCCCAAGGCGTCTCGCTCGTCGACGAAGAGACGCGCATGATGGATTTCTCAAAAATCCGCGGCACGATCGACACGCGTTCTCTCTCGCGCGTGAAGCAGAAGGGCTACATCATCGACGAGGCACGGAATGTCGTGGGCGATCACGACGGGCTCATTAACTTCTATCCGGGCGCTCCCCAGACCTCGTCCGCTTCTTCGATGCTCGCGCTCGGTTGCGACCTTATGAAGCAGTGGCTGATCGTAGTCCCAGCGGAGAAGCTCGCGGCTACGAACGCATGCCTTACGGCTCGAGCGCAGTGGTGCACAACGAAGCCGAAACTTTTCACGTCGAACGAAATATTCGATCTTCAGGTGGGATTTAAGGCCGCCGAATTCGGCAAAGCCCGTGCAAAAATTCTGATCGATTCGATGCTGCGTCTGGAAAAAGTTTCGGACGCGGATACGTTTCCGTTTCCTAACGGGAGGCGCATCACTCTTTATCGAGGGGCGCAGTGTTTAGGGTCGGCTCAAGTTCTGGAGTCGTATCGATAGCAGCGGGCGTTTTGCCCAGTTCCGGATCGTCGTCCATATCGCGCGGATCTTCGTCGTCGGAGAAGAGTTTCTCGAGGGCCATGAAGGCCGTGAACGGCATCACGAACCAGAGCAAGAGATAAGACCACATCTTTCGTTTTTTTACGCGATCTTCCATAGGCTTCAGACCCTAGGTCACGTTGCCACGGATGCCAACGGGGTCTAGGATTTCCCTAATGTCGGAAATGATCTGGAAAAAGAACTACACCCCCGCGGATTTTAACGATCGCTGCGCCGGCACGGCCGTCGAGCATCTGGAAATCATTTGCACGCGCGTGGGTCCCGATTTTATTGAGGCGACCATGCCGGTCGATCATCGCACCAAGCAGCCACTTGGGCTTTTGCACGGCGGCGCCTCGGTCCTCTTGGCCGAGTCGCTCATGAGCACCGCGGGTAATTGGACTGTCGATTTCCCCAACGAATTTTGCGTCGGTCAGGAAATCAATGCGAACCACGTGCGTTCCGCCCGCGGCGGTTTCGTAACGGGCACCGCACGTCCGATCCATGTCGGCCGCACGTCGCAGGTCTGGGAAACGCGCATCGAACAAGACGCTAAATTGATCTGCATCAGTCGTATGACATTGGCGGTTCTCGCCAAGAAGTAGGGGGACCCTCATGGCAGACGATCTTCAAGACCTAATTTTTTCTAAACCCGAAGATTTTCTTTCTCACGGCGATCTTTTGGGGGCCGACTTCTACCACTGCACCTTCAAAGGTCTCGATCTAGGCGCTATCTTTCAAGGGAAGCGAATGCGCTTTTACTCGTGCCATTTCGAGAGCTGCAATCTGAGTAATCTTCGCGTAACCGGATTCGTGTTTCGTGGGGCGCGTTTCAAACAGTCGAAACTTGTCGGCGTGAATTGGACCGAGGCATCCTCTCTTGTCGATCCGCTTTTCGAAGACTGCAAGCTTGATCATGCGGTTTTTCAGAGGCTCGATCTCACCAAAATTTCTTTTAAAGGATCGTCGTTGCGTGACGTCGATTTCGCGGACACGCATCTGTCAGGAGCCGATCTTCGTGACTGCGAGCTTCAGGGCGCATCATTTCGCGGCGCCGATCTCTGCGCGGCGGACCTTCGCGGTGCGCGCGAGTATTTCATCGATCCCGAGTTCAGCAGTTTGAAAGAGTTGCGCTGCGACTCTCCGGCGGCGCTTTCGTTCCTCGTCGCGCTCGGGTTGAAGGTCGAGGACTAGCGCTTCGCGAGGTGTCTGAGCACCCACGGCGTATAGTAGCTAAGAATAATGTCCGCCCCTGCACGGCGGATCGACGTGAGCGATTCGAGAATCGCGCGTTCACGGTCCAGGGCTCCGGCACGTGCCGCGATCTCGATTTGCGCATATTCGCCGCTCACTTGGTAAGCGGCAACGGGGAGGGTGGTTCTCTCGCGCAGGCGATAAATGATATCCAGATAAGCCATGGCGGGTTTCACCATAACGATGTCAGCGCCTTCTTGGATATCGAGTTCCAGCTCGCGAAGCGCTTCACGCGCGTTCGCGGGATTCATCTGGTACGTCTTCTTGTCTCCGAAACGAGGCGCGCTCGCGAGCGCTTCGCGGAAAGGACCGTAGTGCGACGAAGCGTACTTCGCCGTGTAGGCGAGAATACCCACATCTTCGTGTCCGGCGTCATCGAGAGCCTTGCGTATCGCGGCCACGCGACCGTCCATCATGTCCGATGGTGCAACGAGATCCGCGCCCGCGTCGGCCTGAACGACGGCCATGTGTGCGAGCACCGCGAGGCTCTTGTCGTTGAGGATCTTGCCATTCTCCACAAGGCCATCGTGGCCATCGCTCGAGTAGGGGTCGAGAGCGACGTCCGTTACGAGAACGAGATCGGGGAAGCGCCCCTTTAAGACTTTGAGGGCTTCCGGCAGGAAACCTTGGGGGTTTAAAGCTTCGCTGGCCGTGGAGTTTTTCTGTGCGTCGGGGATGACTGGAAAGAGCGCGATCGCCTTCAGGCCGAGCTCCATCAGGCTCGAAATTTCTTCGCTGAGCACGTCGAGGCTCAACCGGAAAACTCCCGGGAGGGTCGTGATTTCTTCCTTCAGATTCGAGCCTTCTTTGATGAAAACCGGCCAGACGAAGTCTTGCGGAGCGAGGCGGGTTTCTTCGACAAGGTCACGAAGGAAAGGGCTGCGGCGATTGCGACGGGGGCGAACGGTGAGCATGGGCGTGCTTATGCCACTAGAGGGCATGACCTCTCAAGCGCAGTTCTTCGGAGAGGCGAATCAGCGGAAGGCCGATGATCGCAGTGGGATCTTCAGTCTTAAGTTCTTGAATAAGTCTTATTCCTAAACCTTCGATTTTATAGGTGCCTGCGCAGTCATAAGGTATTTCGATTTCGACGTAGCGCTCGATCTCAACGCGCGTGAGTTTGCGGAAATGAAGAGTGGTGATGTCCGTGAAGAGCGTGGTCGGCTGGCCTTTTTTTGCGAGCGCGACGGCGGTGACGAGACGATGTGCGCGTCCCGAGAGTTTCTCGAGTTGGGCGCAAGCGCTTAAGAAGTCGGGCTGCTTGCCGAGGATTTCTCCGTCGAGATCGACCAGCTGATCAGAGCCGATGATGAGACTTTGGGGGTGATCGTGCGTGAGACTTTCGGCTTTGGCGATGGCGAGTTTTTCGGCGAGTGCCTGGGGTGAAAGGTCGAGATGCGACCACTGGGTCTTGAGCGCCTCTTCGTCGGCGAGAGGTTTGAGCGCCTGAAACGGAAGCTGGAGGCGTTCCATGAGTTCTTTGCGGTACTTCGAGGTCGAAGCCAGGATAAGGGGCGAAGTCTGTTTCACGTTTCTAAACTTAAAGGTGCGAGGCTCGAGGGGTCAAGTCAGATTCCCTCATGATAGGGCTCGAAAAACTCGAACCTCACACCTTTCTCTGGATCGGGCTGGGGCCGCTTGAACAATCTCCCCCGAGCATCTCGCGGCCGCAGCAATGGTCTTATGTGAACGTCTATCCGGTTCCTCCGAGAGCGAGACTCATTTCGTTCAAGATACGGTTTCGAATCTCCTGGGTCGGCATAGCCTTCGTGAATCTCCGGTCCAGGAAGCCGAGGGCCTCGAGGGTATTCAGTTTCACGTAGGCAAGGACGGAATTGAAATCTCTTCCCCAACTCACAATGCGCGTGAAGGGGCGTTGTGACCAGAAACTATCTTGGTGGGGACTGCCGCGCTCAGCGCCGAGCATTTTGCGCGCGATGAGACCGCAGCTGCTTCTGAGAAAGTTCTGAAGCGCACGACGTTTCGTGAACCTCACGAGCAGATGCAGGTGATTGCCGGCGTTCGACACGCGGTAGACACGCACGCCGTTCTTGCGACCGATTTTGAGGATCGTGTTCTGGATCACGCGCTCGTTTTTGAGGAGCGATCTTTCGCCACGGGCCCAGTCCGAGCGCAACACGATGTGCAGCGCTTGTTTGGATGAGAGGGGGCGCGCTTTTTTTGCATGCGAGTTCTTGAGCAGGGAGCCGCCGAAACTCGTTGTGTGGTCGAATTCTATTCCAGGCAAGCTGCCCTGGAGATTCGTATTTCTGCGTCCCATTTCTCAAATCTAACACCAAATGTAGCGATGTCAAATATTGTTTAAGAAATGAAGGGAATTTTTAGGGATTTAAACGTTCAGCAAAAGGGAAGGGAAAGCGGGTGCGTCGAAATGAATTCTCGTTTCTTAGCGGGAACTTTATGTGCGGAGCGCTTGGGTTTTTGCGGAGGGGAACCGAAAGGAGTTTCGGCACGGTGGTCGTCGACCTCGTGACCTTATTTAGGAGGAACCCGTTCAATCATGACAAAGAAACATTTTGGTCCCAAGAGTCTCAATTGTTGGAGTTATTTCACCGCTCAAGGCGAGGGTTGGGAAGTCGGCTTCCATTTTCAGGGCCGTCCCCTTTTCGTCGGAAATTTTATCCACAAGAAAGAGGCGACGCAGTGGTTCTCTAAGATGAACTCCGAAATTACGAAGTTCTCCGGTCGGTACACTTTCGGCCCTAAATTCCCCGTGACTTTCTTCACGAAGTTCATTGGCAACCATCTTTATTCGACCTACTACTCGTTCCTCGACAAAGTCTTTGCGCAGCACAAGAGCCACTTTAAAAAGGCTGTCAGCTCGGATCTTCGCAAGTACTCATCCCTGAAGAAGACCTGGTCTCCCAAAGAGAGCGCTCCGTTCTACAAGAGCGCTTAAGTTCCTTTGCAATGTCCTCGTTAGAAAGGCACCCCCGACTGCGGTCAGGGGTGCTTTTTTTTAACAATCCGTACACGTCGTGATCCGACAGTCTTCCGTTCAACTGAGAATCTTGATCGTGCCGCGTTTCCCGTCAATGCGCACGCGCATCCCGCTCTTCAGAGTCTTGGTGAGTCCTTTGATCGATACGATCGCAGGCAGGCCCATCTCGCGCGCTACGATCGCGGAGTGAGAGAGGAGACTTCCGCGCTCAACTAAGAGAGCGCTGACGCTCGGATAGAGAGGGACCCAGCCGGGGTCGGTACGAGGCGT
>JBDSDI010000116.1:0-3261 GCA_039920645.1 Bdellovibrionota bacterium
AGGGCGGAAAAGTCGGTCTCTTCGGTGGCGCGGGCGTTGGCAAGACGGTCCTCATCCAAGAACTTATCCGTAACATCGCGACCGAGCACGGCGGTTATTCCGTCTTCGCCGGTGTCGGCGAGCGTACTCGTGAGGGTAACGATCTCTGGCAAGAAATGACTGAGTCGGGAGTTATCGCAAAAACCGCACTCGTCTTCGGACAAATGAACGAGCCCCCCGGCGCACGCGCACGCGTTGCTCTGACCGGTCTCGCGATCGCGGAATACTTCCGTGACGAAGAGAACCAAGACGTTCTCTTGTTCGTCGATAACATTTTCCGTTTCACCCAAGCGGGTTCGGAAGTTTCGGCGCTCCTCGGCCGTATTCCTTCTGCGGTCGGTTACCAACCAACGCTGGGTACCGAAATGGGCGCGCTGCAAGAGCGCATCACTTCGACCAACAAGGGTTCGATCACTTCGGTTCAAGCCGTCTACGTTCCTGCGGACGATTACACCGATCCAGCTCCCGCAGCGACCTTCGCGCACTTGGACGCTACGACCAACTTGTCGCGTGCGATCTCCGAAATGGGCATCTACCCTGCGGTCGATCCCCTCGCTTCGACCTCGCGTATTCTCACCCACGACGTCGTCGGTGACGAACACTACAACGTCGCTCGCGGCGTTCAAAAAATCCTCCAGCGCTACAAAGAGCTTCAGGACATCATCGCGATTCTGGGCATGGACGAGTTGTCCGAAGAAGACAAAACTGTCGTCGGTCGCGCACGTCGCGTTCAACGTTTCCTTTCGCAACCCTTCTTCGTCGCAGAGCAATTCACTGGCGCACCTGGCAAATACGTACTGATCGAAGACACCGTTCGCGGATTCAAAGAAATCTTAGAAGGCAAACACGACACGCTTCCCGAGCAGGCCTTCTACATGGTTGGCACTATCGATGAGGCAATCGAGAAGGCGAAGAGACTCTAATGTTGAAGCTTACTCTCCAGACTCCGGCCCGCCGTCTGATCACGGGTCTCGATGTTATCGAAGTCGATGCTCCCGGAGTGATGGGGATGCTCGGTATCTTCCCAGACCACGCGAACTTCGTGACGGAACTCGTCACCGGCGTTCTGAAGTGGCGCGTAGAAGGCAGTCACGAAATGGAGACCGCCGCCGTGACCTGGGGTTTTCTCCAGATCAAAGATGGTCACGTGACCGTGCTGGCGGATGTCGCCGAACTTGGACACGAAGTCGATAAGGGACGCGCACAAGTCGCCTTTGAAACCGCGAAAAAAATGGTCGAGACCGGTGGTCTTGACGACGCCAATCTTGCCGACTGGCACGCGAAACTCGATCGCGCTGTCGCCCGTCTCGATACCTAATTTTAGATTCACATGTTTCTTGCAAGGGCCTGTCGCGTTGAGAGCGACAAGCCCTTGTGCTTTTATGGAGGAACATGGCGAAGACACAGACCGTATATTCATGCACGAGCTGTGGCGCACAGACGCCGCGCTGGGCAGGTCGTTGCGCCGATTGCGGCGAGTGGAATACGCTCGTCGAAGACCGCATCCAGAAAACCCCCGCTTCAAAGACCGTTTCTAAAGCCGGAGCGACGGCGACGTCCGCGGTCGGTCTTCCTCGCCCCTATGGTCAGCCCAAAAAGCTTTTTGAAGAACTCGACTCCGAGATCGGCAAAAAGAAACGCGTCTCGAGTGGAATGAGCGAAGCCGACCGTGTGCTCGGCGGTGGTTTTGTTCCGGGATCGGTACTGCTTTTCGGCGGTGAACCGGGCATTGGGAAATCGACGCTGCTCTTGCAGATGATCGGTCATCTTGCGAATGGCGAAGGCCTCAAATGTTTGTACTTGAGTGGTGAGGAATCTGGCCCGCAGGTTGCGGCTCGAGCGCTCCGCTTAAAAGTCGCGCGCGGAGAGAATCTACAATTCCTCGCCACGACGGATCTCGAAGAAGCCATTCATGCTCTCAATACCCAGGAGCCGATGGCGGTCGTCGTCGATTCCGTACAAACCTTTGCGGCACCTGATCTCGAGAGTGCTGCGGGCACGGTCTCGCAAGTTCGCCGGGTCACGCAAGTTTTTATGGAATATGCGAAATCGCGCGGAGCGCTCGTCTTTCTCGTCGGCCACGTCACCAAAGAAGGCGTCGTTGCGGGACCGCGTTTGCTGGAGCACATGGTGGACGGAGTTTTCTACTTCGAGAACTCCGCGACCGGCGCTTACCGAATGCTGCGAGGTCAGAAAAACCGTTTCGGTGCCACGAACGAACTCGCGGTTTTCGACATGAACTCGTGGGGACTCACGCAGGTCGAGAATCCCTCGCAACGCTTTCTCATGGAACGCGCGAAAGACTCACCGGGCAGTGCAATCGTGGCACACATGGAAGGATCACGTCCTTTTCTCACTGAGGTTCAGTCGCTCACTCAAAAATGTTATGCGGGCTATCCGCGTCGCACAGTTCAGGGTGTGGATTCAAACCGTGTGTCTCTTTTGCTGGCAGTGATCGATCGCGCGCTTGGGATGAGTATTTCTGATTTCGATGTCTACTGCAAAGTCGCGAGCGGTGCGCGTATCGACGAGCCCGCTTCGGATCTCGCGATTCTCTGCTCGCTGGTTTCGGCAGCGCAGGGAAAAACCCTTCCAGCGGATGCGATCTTCATTGGCGAAGTCGGACTGGGCGGGGAGCTGAGAAGCGTGAGCAATATCACTGCGCGACTGGGGGAAGCGAAAACCGTTGGAGTTACGCGCGCGTTCATTCCGAAATGGAACGCCAAAGAGGCGCGTGAAGTGCGAGATATTAAGATTATCGAATGTGCGACCGTAGGCGACGCCCTCTCGAAATCCACCTGATTTCCTCTATGAAAAGCCGCCCTTAACCGAAGCTTAACCCAACCAAAGCTTTTACACCTGTCTTAACGAAAGCCTCATCGGTTTCGCTCCGATGCGACCGCTATAATTTTAAGGAGGGTCAAAATTTCCTCCGATAAAGAAGCAGGACGTATGAGGTCGAACACACTCCATATTGCGCTCGTTGTTGCACTCGCCTTAGGCGGATGCCAAGCACGTCGCGCAATCACGGCCGATCCGTCTTACGACGACCCCAAGGGACAAGTCGACGATCCCGGAGCAAGCGATGCATATCTCGTCGAGGCTTCGAGCAGTTCGCACAATTTCGGAAACCAAAACACAGCAACGACGACCGAGGTCGAGCTGACGATCGTCAACGATGGCGTCAAAGATGCGGATTCGATCGCCGTTAATACCGCACTC
>JBDSDI010000117.1:0-6135 GCA_039920645.1 Bdellovibrionota bacterium
CAAAGTTTCGTGTCTTCATTGGACCAGTTGTCGCCGTCGCTGAAATGGAAAATATAGACGTTCCAATCGTTGGCGGGATAATCTTTTTCGAGAAGATCGAGTGCAAGTTTATAGGCGGTGGAGATGAGCGTTCCGCCATTCTCGCGTGTTCGGAAGAACGTGTCTTCGTCGACTTCACGTGCCGACGCATCGTGAACGATGAAGCGACGCTGGACGCCCTTGTATTGATGTTTCAGCCACGTATCGATCCAGAAAGCTGTCGAACGCACGACATCTTTTTGCTCGTCGCCCATACTGCCCGAGACGTCCATCATGTAGAGAATAACCGCATTGGTCTGAGGGCGCGGCGCTTCGGCCCACGAGCGGTAGCGCATGTCGGATTTGATGGGCACGATCACGGGATTCTTGGGATCATAGATTCCCGAAGAGACCTGACGCTTCAAAGCCTCACGGTACGTGCGCTTGAAATGCCGGAGACTCTGCGGACCGACCTGGCGCACCTTGGTGTACTTATGCGCCTTAGTGGTGATGTCTTTGGAGCCTTTGGGTTCGATATTAGGAAGTTTCAGCTCCTCGCCAAGCATTTGCGCGAGTTCTTCGATGGAGATGTCGACTTCGAGTTCATGCTCGCCAGGCGCGCCGCCGGCTTTCTGGCCTTGTCCGGGTTCGTCACCCTCTTCGTTTTCGGCTCCCGAAATGGGATCACCCGGTTTTCCTTCGCCCTGTCCCGTGCCGCCGCGCTGGCGCGTGCCGTAGGTGAAACGCGGAAGGTCGATTTGCGGGACGGGAATACTGATCGTCTCGCCGCCTTGGCGTCCGTGCATCTCGCCTTGCGAGACGAAGTCTTTGAGGTTCGAACGTATCTTACCTTTGACAATATCGAGGAAGCGACTGTGGTTGCGCTTAATTCCCGACATTGAGAAGATTCGGCGATCGTCCGCACTCATACTTTAAGTATAACTTTTTTTGAAAGCGACCGGTGCTTTAAATCTCGGTGAGTCGGAGAATGGAGCAGCTGTCCTTGCCGGGTCGCGGCGAGGAGCTTCCAAAACTGCCTTCTAGGCCCCAGGTCGTGCCACTCGTAGAGTCGAACGTCAAAGAACTGACACGAGAAATGCCGGGAGCTTTTCCGAGTTTCTCAACCGCGGGAACGGGCGGCAGGTCTTCTTCGTCTTCGGGCTTCACGAGAAGGAAGGCGAAGAATTCTGCGCCTTCGGTTGCGACGAGAAGCTTGGAGTTCTCCGTGCGATCTAGCACCGCAAGAGCGGTGATGGGAGCTTCGGACTTCCATATTTCTTGGATCTCTTCTTCCAAGCTCACGGGATTGCGGCGGAGACGGAAGAGAATTTTTTGATCGCCGCCAACACCATAGAGCCAGCCATCGGTGGACGACGACGCGGAGAGCGCGAAGACGGGAGAAATTTCGAAACCGGGAAACTTCAGGGGCGTGGGCTTGGCCTTGTTCTCGGTGTACTGGAAGCGCGAGAAGCGACCGTTTTGGGTGAGCATCCAGAAAGTGCCATCTTCACTGCGGTGAAGGGCGCGGTTACCGGCAAGATCCGAACGAAGCGTTTCACGTTTTTCGGGTTGCAGGTGAAGATAAGGTTCTCGAGCGAGCGCACCGGGGAACATCGCGAAGACGTAGTCTCCGAGGAACTGCAGATCGTGGGTCATGCCACTTTCTTTAAAGCGACGTACGTTGAACTTGCCGTCTTTCCATTGAAGGTGCGAGGTTTGCGCGCCCATCGCAGACCCCTGCGTGCTCAGGAAATCCGCGAGCTCGACCCCGGTCTTTCCTGAGAAATCTTTGCCGAAAATCTTACGGAACCAGCGCGGGAAAGAACCTTCATGAAGAGCGACGAGATCGAGATCTCCGCGGTCTGAAAGACGGAAACTTCCAAGGACGCCTACGACGTCGGGGCCTAGTTCTTCTTCCAGCTTGAGGTCTTCGACCTTGGGGGCGGATCCTTCGCGCCAGTCGATCTTACGGAGCGCCGGAGTTCCGAAGAGCGTGCCAACGACGACTTCGCCCGAGGGGAGAACGCGCACGCCATTGAGCGAAGCGTGTTCGCTATAACCGGGCAGAGATTTTACTGCGAGAGGGGCTGTTTCGATTTTCATAGCTGATTCTAACCTTTCACCTGAGCTTCAAGCTCTTTGAGCGTGCTTGAGAGCTTTGCGGCTTTGTCTCGATATTCTTCGAGTTTGATCTTTTCCTTGTCGATAACTTCGGGCGGAGCGCGGTCCACGAAGTTTTTGTTGTCGAGTTTAGAAGCTTGCGAAGTCGCAAGCTTCTCGACGGAGGCGAGTTCCTTACGGAGACGATCGCATTCTTCTGCAAGGTCCTTCAGTTCCGAAACGGGA
The DNA here is from genome assembly GCA_039920645.1 of Bdellovibrionota bacterium. Lineage (GTDB taxonomy): Bacteria > Bdellovibrionota > UBA2428 > UBA2428 > UBA2428 > CAMCVE01. The sequence continues at coordinate 2,365 of JBDSDI010000117.1, forward strand.
ACGACGATTTCAATGCTCTTGCCGGCTTCGACGGCCGTGACAGGCAAGCGCGTGCTCGCCGATCCCGCTGGAGCGTCGCCCCAGCTCAGATCTCCGAGTCGTGCCATGGAGATCAGCGTGTCGCGCGTGGATTCGATGACTTTTTTTGACAGCGGTCCAGCGTCTTTGATCCAGATGCGAATGGCCTTCGAAGGAGCGACCTTCGATTCCGCCTTCAGCGTGCGAATCTGGCCAACGATGTCCTGGAAAAACTTAAACTCGGCAAGGGCCTCGGAATCGGGGAAGCCCAAGCCTTCCGGGAATTTCTGCACCAGCAGACTCTCTTCGAATTTAATGCCGGGCATTCCGTGCCACAATTCTTCGGTCGCATGCGGACAGAGAGGATGCATCATCTTCAAGATCTCGCCTAAGACGAACTTGACGGTGTTGTCGGACTCTTCACGGGTGGCTTTCGCACACTCGAGATACCAGTCGCAGAAATCGCTCCAGATGAAGTGATAGAGCGTGTCGACTGCTTCCTGCATGCGGAACTCGCCCCACGCTTTGGAAAGATCTCGCGCCGCCTCGTCGAGACGTGCGAGGATCCAGCGATCGTGCAGATGCGTGGGCTTCGCGGGACGCTTCATCCACGAGCGGTCGATCGACCCTTCGGACTTCATGAGCGCGAAGCGGGTCGCGTTCCAGATCTTGTTGATAAAAGCGCGATAGAAATCGAGACGCTCGTTGGAGAGCTTCAGGTCGCGGCCTTGAACACAGAGAGCGTTCAACGTGAGGCGAAGGGTGTCCGCTCCAAAGTCGTTCATGATCTCGAGAGGATCGATGACGTTGCCTTTAGACTTCGACATCTTCTGGCCGTGTTCGTCGCGCACCATGGGGTGCATGTAGACTTTCTTGAACGGAACCTCGTCGACGAACTCCATGCACATCATGACCATGCGTGCGACCCAGAAGAAGAGAATATCGAAACCGGTCTCCAAAACTGAAGTCGGATAGAACTTCTTGAGATCTTCGGCTTTGACGTTCGGCCAGCCGAGCGTCGTGAGAGGCCAGAGACCGGAGCTGAACCACGTGTCGAGCACGTCGGGATCTTGAACCCAGTCGTGATCTTGAGAAGACGCAGGAGGAGTTTCGGAAACGACGGTCTTGCCGGTTTTGCGGCAGTGGTACGCGGGGATCTGCTGACCCCACCAGAGTTGGCGCGAGATACACCAATCGTGAATGTTCTCCATCCAACGCATGAACTGATTATGGAACTCGTGAGGCACGATCTCGATGCGCTTCGTGGAAACGGCCTCGGCCGCGCGTTTCGCCATTGTGTCCATCTTGAGGAACCACTGATGGCTCAAATACGGCTCGACGACCTCGCCCCAGCGCTCGGATGTTCCGATGCGATTGACGTGATCTTCGATGCGCTCGAGCAGACCAAGGTTTTTGAATTCTTCGACGACTTTTTCGCGAGCGACGAAACGATCCAGGCCCGCCCATCCCGCAGCTTTGCCCGCAAGATTAGGAACGATCTTCGCGTCGGGCGTAAAGATATTGGGACGTGCGAGACTGTGGCGCTCGCCGACCTCAAAATCGTTGAAGTCATGAGCAGGTGTGATTTTTACCGCACCCGAGCCGAAAGCGGGGTCGACGAACGTGTCGGCAATCACGGGAATCTCGCGGTCGATGATCGGAAGACGGATCTTCTTGCCAATGAGGGCCTTGTAGCGTTCGTCGTCAGGGTGAACCGCGACAGCGACGTCGCCGAGCATCGTTTCGGGGCGCGTGGTCGCAACAATGAGGAACTTTTTAGGATCGTCCACGAGGGGATAGCGCAGATGCCAGATGTGACCTTTCTGCTCTTTGAAAATGACTTCGAGGTCGGAAAGAACGGTTTGGCCGACGGGCGACCAGTTCACGAGTTTTTCGGCGCGGTAGATAAGACCCCGCTTGTGTAGCTCTACGAAAGCATGGGTGACGCCCTTGTTGAGCTCGGGATCCATCGTGAACTTTACGCGTTCCCAGTCGCAGTTCGTGCCGATGCTTCTGACCTGTCCGTAAATGCGGGGGCGGTAGTCGTTGATCCAGCTCCAACATTCCTTCAGGAAACCTTCACGCCCTAAGGAGCGGTGATCGATTCCCTTGGATGCGAGATGTTTCACGACCTGCATTTGCACGGCGATCGAAGCATGGTCGGTTCCGGGAAGATAAAGCGTTTCGAGACCGCACATGCGATTCCAGCGTGTCAGCGTATCTTCGAGCGCCAGCATGAGCGCGTGTCCTTGATGCAGAACGCCGGTCACGTTCGGAGGAGGCATCAAGAGGGCGAAAGTTTCCTTGAGCGGCTGCGGATGGAGTGCGTGCGCGACCTCAGGAACTCCGAGACGTTTTTCGTCCCAGAATTTTTGCCATTTCTCGTCGTGCTGTTTCTCGTAGGCCTTGTCCATGATGCGTGGACATTAACTTAGGCCCTCAAGGCCCCGAGGGCAAGACTCTCGGACTGGTTTCAGAGCCCGTCGAGACTGTAGCGCTGCTTCTTTTTCTCGGATTTTTTCACGTCGAGGCCCGTCCTGAAGCCGATCAGCCAATAACGCGATTCGCGCAGTCCCGCAGCTGAGGCAAGTTCTTCGCCGTAGGTCGTGATATCGAGGTCGATGAGAGGAATGAGGCTCGTAGAAAGGCCGGCCGTCCAATAGCCTTGAAAGAGACCGGCTCTCATGGTCATCACACTCGTGGAAATCTCCGCGCCCGTGAAGATCTTCTTCGTCGTCGATTTACTCGTGTTGTTGAGTTCCTTGACGTCGAAAAGAACTTTGAACGCTCCCACGGGTGCCTGCGCCCCGTAGGCCAATCCGAAATTTACTTTCTCGGCCTGACGCTCTGGAAGCGGACTGCGATCGGAGTTGTGGAAACTCGTACGTCCCACATCTTCGACAACCAAGCCTGCCGCGACCCAGGAACTCGGCCCAAGCTTCTGCGAGAAACGCGAGCCCACATTGATGCCCCACGCCTCCCCGTCTCGGGAGATTTGCGAGAGATATGCGCCAGTCAAGTTGAAGACGGTAGCCATGTTCAGGACGTCTTCCAAACTTCTGCGCTTCATATATCGGACGGAAGCACCCAACTGAAGATTCGGAAGAACGCTCTTCCCGGCTCCGAAAACCAGACCCCAGTCGTTACGCGCCTGCAGATCCAAACGAGGAAACACGGGGTCGCGGTACTCAATATTTACGTCCGAGTAATCATAGAAGCCGGCCATAAACCCCGGAACGGCGATATGCGGAAAAAAAGTTCCTTGAAGAGCCATGGGCTTACCGAGGAGGGGACTAAATTTCTGACTGAGAGTTTGATTGGATGACGTGAGGCTCGATATCGTTGAGAAGCTCGTAACAAGGTTCTTGTTAGCTCCCAGCGAGAAATCGAAAGGAACAAAGGAAACACTTGTAGCATCCGCAAGTCCCGCAGGATTATAAAACGCGGCGGGACCGCCCGTGACGTCCGCAATGCCTGTATTGCCGCGTCCGAGCAAACGAATGTCGCGATAAGAATCACGAGTATAATCCGCGCGCGCCGAGGCCGAGACGAGTCCCACCCCTGCCACCAGCACCGCCCGGATCCTTAAGGACATACCGCTGCGACCCCCGATCCGAGTCCGATGCCGAGCGCGCCCTCGCCGACGAGCGATCTCATCGACTGACAATGCACGGTGTCGGCTGGACAAACAGATGCTTCACTCCCCAAGAAAGCTTGGATTGCAGGATCGCTCGTCAGGGAGTTCAAAGCGGC